>JAUYMZ010000085.1 GCA_030699355.1 Bacteroidota bacterium
CTACTTTCTTTTTTTCTTTTATGCCCAATTTGAGATATCCAAGAAGTTCTTCAACATATGCTCTATCGTTCATTCGTTTGATTGATACCTCTGTAAAAAGATTCAGTTCAATCAGATTTTGATAATCCAATACTTCTTCAGCCAATTTCAAGAATAATTTATCAAAGTACTCAGCCTTATACACTTCCGAAGTATTTAAATGCACTCCTTTTTTATTTATAAGATAATAAAAATCTCTTAAATTATCTGTTGTTGTTAAGTTTTCAATTACAATGAAAGGTAATCGATAAGACAATATATCATTAGAATCAAAATCTTTAAATGATTTTATACCTGTTAATTTAGATGAAGCAATTTGGCCCTTAACAAAACGATATATAGTTTTTGATCTTTGTTGCCCATCAACCATTTCATATTTCCCATTTTTGTCTAAATAGACGAAAAAGCTAGGCAAAGGATACCCTTTGATTATTGTGTCTATCAAGAATTTCTGATCATTGGGAGTCCAAATATAATTTCTTTGGTAGTCAGGATTTAAATTAATAGACTCTTTATCAATTAGAGCTACTAAATCATTAATTGTAAATTCTTTAAAATTATAATCCATCATTTTTTATTTTTAAATAAAACAAGCCGCACAACCTTCAACCTCAGCATCATCTAATATGTCGATTAAGTATGATGATTTTGCTTTTGATTTCTTTTCCAATCTTTTAATATACTCCTCTTTGATTGCGGTCATTCTTTTTGGTTGAATCAATTCTTCTAAACTTTCACTTTGCCCCCAGGTATATCCATCCTTTTCGTATTCCATGGCCTTTTTATAAAGTTCTGGGTGTTGCTCATATAACCAAACCCATTCTATTTTTTGTTGAAAAAAACAAAAGAAACAACCTGAACGACTTCTTGCATATTCTCCTTTTTTACCATTAATTTCAAACTCTATTTTGTTATAATATGCGGGAATACCCACACCACTTTCTTCCAAAATTTTAAAAATATCATCTCGAACTAATACTTCATCATTTTCCAAAAGAGGAAACGTGGTTTCAGTTGCTAATGGATAATCCGTTGTTTTCAGAAAATCAAAAACCAAATGATTAAATGATTTAACATTGGTATCTAGTAAAATATTGAGCTTTTGGTCAAGTGTGAAACTTGCGTCCACTTTTCGAGCAATCGTTTGAAATGTCTTTTCTTGATTTTTACCAAAATCAATGTTTTTGGACATTGCTAAAAGTTGCTCTATATTTTGGTTTGAAAGTAATTTTGTAACTACATCTTGGCTCCAAATATTTTTACGAAATGGAAAAATGGATTGGATATTCTTCTTGGTAGAAATATATCCTTCTCTTTCTTCGTCACCTCTAATACCAACATAAGAAATAACAGGGTCTGCACCCACATATTTTTCAAATGGATCTAGCTTTAGTTTTTTAGTGCACCAACGAGCATTTGAAGATGGCAAAAAACCATTGTAACTATCTAAAAAATAATCAAATGGATTAAGCGTGTTATCCTCATTGCCCTTTAAAAGTTGAATCTTAATTCCGAGATGAACTTCAATATTTCTAATCAATTGGTAGGTTTCATCTAACTCCTTACCTGTGTCACAGCTATAGAATTCTAAATCAATGGATGGATATTTTGTTTTGACATAAATCGCCAAAGCAGCACTATCTTTACCTCCTGATATACCTAATACGTGTCTTACTTTGCTCATTTTATTAATTCTTTTAATAGATTCAAGACAGCAGCAATGTTAGAAGTATTGTCTTTGCCTAATTTGTCTTTCAGTTCGTTCTTCAATTGTTCTATTTCTTTAATCTTACTTTTAGGTACTCTAACTACTTTTGGGTCAATCTTGCTGAAGAACGAATCAATTCTAACCCCAATCACTTCTTCTTTGTTTTCATCAATATCAGACTTTGATATTTTTGTCAAACTATCTAATTCCAAAATCATTGCTTTGAATTTATCATAAAGCAGAATTTCGTCTTCATCTGAGAAGGCTTCCAATGTTTTACTTGTTACTGCTTGTACTATAGAGTTCAGCCAAGCTTTTCGATCGTCTAAAGGCGAATCTAATCTTTGCACAAAAGTCTTTTGATTACTCAAAAGCATATGCTTTTTTAATTTTAAAAAACGCTTTTGAAGATGCGCTTTATATTCATCAAAGTTTGAATCTTGCCCCACAAATTCGCTGCAAATAAAATCTTCAAATCGCTTTACCAATTCATCATAAGCAGTTCGTAATTCCCTCACTGCATCCTGCAAATTTGTTGTATAATTTTGAAGTTTAGAGTTATCCTGCTGTAAATCTGAAAGGGTCAAACCTAATGCACTCGGAAAAGCTTCAAAAAATGTTTCTTCAGGGTCTTTACTTGTTGCAATAGCTCTTCTAATCTTTATTGCCGATGGAGAGAGCCTTTTTGTGTTTTTGCTGTACTCTGGCAATTGTTTGTAGAAAACAATAAAAGGTTTAATTGTTTCAATAAAAGAGTTGTTATTGAATTTTTGTTCGGTTGCGATGTTTAAGAATGTTCGATAACTATTAAAAATATCAAGCTTTACACCTTCAATATCAAAAGTCTTAATAGAATACTTTTCAGGATATTTGGCTATTAACTCCAAATTCTCTTCTGACAAATTAGGTATATAGCTATCATCATTGAATATGGCGAAATCATCTCGTTTTAAAAACAAGAATGTAGGAATCCAAAAGTCAATCAACCCTTGTTTAAGTTTGAAAGGTCGTTTACTCAGTAATTCGCTTAATTCTGAGATTTTGAGCTGTTCAGATTTGGCTCTTTCTAAAAAGTCTTCTGAAGCACTCCAAAGTTTATAAAATGTAGAAGTGCTTTCTATAGAAATTACATCTGTTGCATTTTCTCTTATTGGCGAAATGCCATTTTCTTTAAGCAGAGATAAATAAATGGTTTTTTCTGGTGGGAATTTAGAATCTTCAAATCCTAAATTTTCTTTGTCCCAGTTATTGGATAAAGCCTTGAAGTAATTCTTTTTGGCGGTATGTATAGAAGGTGAAATTTTATGTTTGTTTACTAATTCGTTTTTATAAACAGGAGTTGCATCATAAACCTTGTAACATATAATAGATAGCTGTTTATTAAAATCTTTTTTATTTTCAATTGTAATAGAATTACCATTAAAAAACCACTTCACATCTTTGCTACCTGAATAAATGCTATCTATTATATAGTGGTTTAATAATCGCACTTGAGATGAATTAATACTTTCTAATTCTTTAATAGCAACTTTATCTTTTTCATTTTCTAAAATTACTTTTTGAATTTTTTCAATCTCAAACAACAGGTTTTTAATCTCAGAAGAGTTTTTGAAAAAACAGTAGATTACTGCTTCCTCTTGTTGTTTGGATTTGTTTTGGATGTCGCTTTCTTTCAACTTACTATTAAAAACAAGATTTACAAAGCCGTCAATTTCTCCTTCGGGTGTTTCGTTTGTTATGGGATATTCAGTAATCCTAAATTGGAAATACCGTGGCGTTCCTTTCTCAAATGTATAGAGTTTAGCAAATACAGGAGAAAAGTTGAAATATTTATTTAATAAACTTGTAATATCATTTACCTCTGAAAGATTATTACCTGCCTCAACTAATGCACTGTGAATGTCTAAATCAGTTCCCTCAAATAATATGTATCGGCTACTATGGGCACGATATCTAATAATATCCCTTTTTTCTAAATCTTTGATAACTAGACTTGGGTTTTCGATACCACAAGCAATTATAAGATAATCTGAAAAGAAATTAAAATCAAGAACCGAACCGCTAGCAGAGAATATATTTAGAAGACCAATTGTTTTGATTGCTTTTAAGCAATCATTAATTGGAGAATCAATTAAGGCTCTTTCAACTTTCTCAATTGATGACCGTATTGACACCCAACCTGAAAAATCGGGATTATATCTCGATGTTAAAAACGAGTAGAAATTGAAATTTAAGTAGTCATAAACATTTGACAGATTATAAAATGGATTTTCTAGCTTATTAAATTTTACCAAACCTGTATGGTCTGTTGATTCTAGAAATGAGAATAATGAGCGCTCATTTTGACCGTATCTTTGCAAAGAAACAGTCAAAATATTGGCAGAGAGAATATCTAATGGAAATAACTTTGAAGCAATATCATGAAGAAAATTTTTATTAAAATTAAATGCCTTTGTTTCAATGGAAAGCTTCAAACATTTTTCTATTTCATATCTAGACTTTTTATTTTCAAAATTACTTACAACAAATTCAGAAGCTAAATATAAAAGTTGTTCGACAGGTTCGTTAAATGTGATCTCACGAAAACGACCTTTTACTTTTGTCCATTCTTGTTGTTGCGTTTTACTTAATGAATATGCATAAGACTCTAAACTTTGATGAACAGTGGTTATTAAAACAACATTGTGCTTCGGGTTATTACAGAATTCAGCCAATTGCTGAATAAAGTATAATTCTTTTTCAGGATTGTGCTTGCTTGCAAACTCTAAAAACTTACCAAATTCATCAATTAGAATGAACAGAACCTTGTTTTCTTTTCCAATGGAAAGGTAACGGTTAAATATTTCTGAGAGAATAGTTTCTTGTTGACTGTTATTTGTTTGAACATCAAACGCATCCGCAAATTGTTCAACAATGGAAGAGTATGAACCAATTATTTTTACAAAATCAAACTTTGCTTTTGCAAGAAAATTGGGTTCAAAGTAACGTTTCGTTTCTCTAATACTTTGCTCAAATGCTAAAAGAAAGGAAGATTTACCGGTTCCATAAGTTCCAACCACATTAAACGAACGGATACCTTTTTTAAAGTCATTTACAATTTGGCCAACAACTTGCCTAGCATTGGGAGTTGGGATATAATTAAATTCCCTATCTGTGTCCCGTATAATATTTACCGAT
>JAUYMZ010000087.1 GCA_030699355.1 Bacteroidota bacterium
ATCGGGTTGTAACCAACGGCCTATTTGCGCATCGTAGTTGCGGAAGGCAAAATTATAATCTTCTAAGCCATACACGTTGCCGTTGGCGTCTTCAAACTCATCGTGCTCGTGCAGCTGACTGTTATACTTAATGGCAGCAGATTTACCCAAAGTTGGCGATTTACTCACATCAAAACACATCCCAAATGGGTAGTAGTGGAACTCCTCTAGCAAGCTACCTTGGTAGTGGGCGATGAATAAATTATCGGTGCGGACTGTCATTTCTGAGGTGTTACAAGAATACACATAAATATAACCATTTTGGTTAATTTGAAATATAGGTTGGGTTAAATTACTCCAAGCATTGGCTTGTTCTACCTGCAATGCGCCGCTTTGCTCTAATACAATTTGCATAGACTCATCAAACATGAGGTAGTTTAAAAAAGCCTTGGGCTTGGTGCTATCTTGCGTTTGGTTTTGCATTTGACTTACCACCATCGTTAACCCATCTGCATTTAAATTACCCGCTAAACTACCGGCACCAATACCATCTATTAAACCACCTTGGCCACGCAAAACACCTAACAAACCACTTACAATATTGGCCAATGGCACAGGCGCACCAGGCTGCGTATTATTAAAATACAAAGCCTCCATACCCAATTGTATTTGATCTCCTGCCATTACCTTTAACATAATTCCGGGTCCTAATATAGCACCTTCACTTGGATTTAAGTTAGCCGATTTTAAATTTCCTGTATCATTGCTAAAAACTCTGTCGCCGCGGGTTTCATCTAAATTATCAAAAAACAACTCTTCTAGGGTATCATTTTGAACTTCGCTTGTAGCCAGGTATAAAACCGGACTATTCGAAATCCCATCATGAGCATTTGTTGGTTCAGATATTAAACCTCCATCAGGATTATCTGGTCCGGCTTGCTCTGGGTTTGGAGACCAAGCTTTTATCAGCTTTAGGAAGGATATCAAATAGCCAGTTTATTAAAGACCCTGCTATGTTAAACTAATTTCAAAATATTCCAGTACTCCCCGAAAAAGGAAAATAATGTTTACTAACCACAGTTGACCGCTTTATTATAACTTTTAAAATTAGTTTGATGTAAAAAACAAAAGCCCCGATTAAGGGGATTTTTGTTGTTTTTATAGTTTAGGCAAAAACCTAAAACTAAAGAGCCATATGATAATAGAACCTGCAACAAAAGCAAAAGTTAATAAGCTATATTTCAACTTATCCGCATTTGACCATTTTTCAAACTGCCGGAAGTACCATAAATATTTATCCCCTTTAAAAACAGTAAAATGACAGATTGTGTAAGAAACTATGCCATATACTATTACATGAACTAGTTTGACATAAAAATAGATGTCAAATAAGCTTGCGGTTGTAGTAGT
>JAUYMZ010000088.1 GCA_030699355.1 Bacteroidota bacterium
ATCGGGTTGTAACCAACGGCCTATTTGCGCATCGTAGTTGCGGAAGGCAAAATTATAATCTTCTAAGCCATACACGTTGCCGTTGGCGTCTTCAAACTCATCGTGCTCGTGCAGCTGACTGTTATACTTAATGGCAGCAGACTTAACCAAAGTTGGCGATTTACTCACATCAAAACACATCCCAAATGGGTAGTAGTGGAACTCCTCTAGCAAAGAGTTTTGGGATTTGGGATTTGGGTTTTGAGCCATAAAGCAATGATAGGAATATTTGTTTTAAAACAATACTTTCTGCTAGAAGAATGAGGTTCCTCCCTGCGGTCGGAATGACCGGCATTCACGCATTTTTAAGGCGGGGTTGATATTGGTGAAGATGCCAAAAGAAGTAGTAATTGAAGATAAAACAGCCGTTGAGCAAATGAGGCTGATACAACAGCTTGAAGAAGAAGACAAGCAAACTATCTTCCGCCTAATTGATAAAATGCTGACCAATAAAAAGTTTAAAGATTTTTTCGCTAAAAACGCAGCTACGTTATAAAAGCAAAACGCCAAGCTATTTGCCTGGCGTTCATGCTATTTGATTATTCCTTTGTATTCCTGTGGTAGCAACTCTCGTATTTCATCCTTTTCTTCTTTGGGTTGCTTAAAATGCTTCTGAAAAATCTGGGCTAATTCAGGTTTAAAGCCGAATATGTCAAACGGATTTTCATAATCGTTTGCAGAATACTTACCCCAACTACCTTTCGAGCCAAAAACAAAATATTCATTGTAACTCATTTCTAAAAGAACCGCTGATATATAATTTCCGCTTGTTAGCTCTTCCCAAGCTATGTTTACTGGGAATTTCATTCTAAACATTGGCTCGCCATCCATAAAATCTTGTGAGTGTTGAATAATTACAAAATATTCTTCGCCAACTTCCTGCAAAGTTTTTTGTAGTTGCAAAAAATCTTCTTCTAAGAATAAGCAACCACCCATTAAAGCTATTATCGCAAATTTAGGATGATAAATTAAATCGGGTAAGCTTTTTCCTTGAATGAATATACTATCCTGTATCGGTTTCCAAATGCTTAAATATTCCTGCTCTGTCAACCAATATTTTTGTAAATACTTTTCAGCAAGCTGCTTATCTCCCCAAATTTCTGATGGAATTAATTTTGAAGATGTAGAAAACCAATAATCTTTGGTGTAAAATTCTATATGTTTTTGATATTCCATTATGGTGTAATTCTAATTTTAGTCATTTTGCCAACTGTCGGTGTAATATGTATCGTATATGCACCAGTTGTTTTTGATAAATGCGAACCAATTTGCGTTCCATTTTGCATAAGATATTGACCATTTGATTGCAATGTTCCACCATTTGTGATTGCCTTGAATATTGAAGCTCCATCGCCTTTCACAAAACCTTGCATTCCTGCTTTTACTTTGGTTAGGTTTCCTGCTCCTTGAATTAGACTTTCAGCACTATTGAACTGGTTTAACAATTTCGTACTCGTCTTAGCGGCTTTAATTAAACTTCCAATTGAACCAATACCACTAATGAGTTCCAAAGATCCAGACCCACCATAATATTCTGGGGTAGATTTTCGCAAAGATTCGATAATTTCATTTTTTAATATTTGTGCCTTTTGTTCTTTGGAAATACCCGCATTCATCCCCTTAGCCCAGTTTCGTTCATTTTCAATATAATGGCCCCTGTTATAAGCATCACCAACTCTTCGTAATTTCCCATTTACTCCAGACACCTCTGTACCTGAGCCATTATCTGGTAGATAGGCTTCGTTTCCGCTTGTAGTTTCAAGTGAACCCAACATGAAATGATTTTTGCTGATGACTGTAGTTTCAAAAATTTCCCACATTTGTCCATTCCACATAAAACCATTCCTAACCTCTCCAACAAATTTTGGATTACTCCCATCCCACAACCCCGACGGATCCGTAAACGAAACCGGGTTATTGCTCATGGCCAAATACGGTGAGGGGTGCTGCATTAAGGGATCGGGTTGCAGCCAACGGCCTATTTGCGCATCGTAGTTGCGGAAGGCAAAATTATAATCTTCTAAGCCATAC
>JAUYMZ010000093.1 GCA_030699355.1 Bacteroidota bacterium
CCCCTCTCAAGAGGGGAGTTTTGCAACCATAGACATTTTAGATTACATCTATGCGGTTTTACATTCGCCAACCTACAGAGAGAAATACAAAGAATTTTTAAAAATTGATTTTCCGAGAGTGCCTTATCCAAAAGATGCAGCTACATTTTGGCAATTGGTAAAATTAGGTGGTGAAATTAGGCAAATACATTTATTGGAAAGCCCAAGCGATGAGAAATACATAACACAATATCCAGAAGACGGAAGCAATTTGGTTGTAAAACCACGCTTCGACTCCGATCTGCGTGACGACAATAAAGGTAAAATGTACATCAACGACACGCAGTATTTCGACAACGTTCCGCAAATTGCTTGGGACTTTTACATTGGCGGATATCAGCCAGCACAAAAATGGCTCAAAGACCGCAAGGAAAGAACACTTGAGTTTGACGACATTTTGCATTACAAAAAAATTATAGTTGCATTAAGTGAAACAGATAGATTAATGAAAGAGATTGATAAAATTATGATTGACTAAAAGCAGTATGGAAAGAGTATTCAAAACGTGGTATTTGTGAAATGACTATAAGGCATTAAGTCTAAATATTTCAATCAAAGAATTGTACGAACACAAGTGATTTTATAAACCAAATAATCTATTATTAAAAGCGTTCAAAATTATTAATTCTCCCCCCTCCTACTTAAACACAACTTTTATCGGCTATGCAGGAGAACCATTCTTAATACTTTGCATCATGTTGTAGCATCATTCGACTGTGTGTATTACCTACAGCTACTCCTAAAACCATTTAAATATCCATAGATATAGAGCGGTAAAAACAACATAAGATTAATGCTGGACAACCTTCTTCTTTTACCACAAAAAATCATTGTGCTTGACCCCAATTTCTCTCCTAATGCTTCCATAAATCTCGCTGCATTTTCTGCTGAAATCTGTTTTGCTAAACTGTCCTATCAAAATTGGTTCAGCCCGAGTTTTTTGATATACCCTACAATTACCCGCATAAAAACACAACACCTGCGCCGGTTTATTGATATCTTTTTTTTCAGAGTTTTACCTATCTTATTGAGGATGGTTTTTGCGCGGTGAGCATTACTTTATAGGTGACATATATCATATGCATATCTAAAAATAAAGACGACCTTTATAAAAACGTTTATGCTGAACCAAACATTTTCAACAGAAAATTCAGAAAGCGAATTTGATGGTGACTAAAAAAATTAGCGAAATCAATTTCCAAACATTACAGT
Organism: Bacteroidota bacterium; assembly: GCA_030699355.1. GTDB lineage: Bacteria > Bacteroidota > Bacteroidia > UKL13-3 > UKL13-3 > B1. The sequence continues at coordinate 1,252 of JAUYMZ010000093.1, forward strand.
AGCTTTAAAAATGCCTATAAATCAATTTAACATCAAAGGATTAAATAGCGAACAAGTCAACTTATCGAGAGAAAAATTTGGACGCAATACGCTCAATTACAAAAAAGAAAACACCTTTGTAGATGTGCTATTAAGGATAGTTAAAGAGCCAATGAACATCTTATTATTGGTGGCCTCTACTATCTATTTTATAAGTGGCGAAACGGGCAAT
>JAUYMZ010000097.1 GCA_030699355.1 Bacteroidota bacterium
CCTGCGCAAAATACGTCTAATCACATATCCTGCGCCGGTATTCGATGGCAACTGTCCGTCTAAAATAGCAAAAGTTATGGTTCTAATATGATCTGCTAAAACGCGCATGGCAATATCAATCGGTTCAGACCTACCATAAACCATGCCTGTTTGCTGCGCTAAAAATTGCAAGTAAGGCACAAAAACATCGGTATCATAATTAGATTGTTTGGCCTCAATGGCGCGGCACAAACGCTCAAAACCCATTCCGGTATCTACGTGTTGAGCGGGTAATTTCTCTAGGCTTCCATCTGCTTTGCGATTAAACTCCATGAACACATTGTTCCAAATTTCGATTACCTGTGGATGGTCGTTGTTCACCAAATCGGCACCAGAAACGGCCGCACGCTCTGCATCCGAACGCAAATCTATGTGTATTTCACTGCATGGCCCACACGGACCAGTATCGCCCATTTCCCAGAAATTGTCCTTTTTATTGCCATTTAAAATTCTTTCCGGGCTGATCCAAAGCTTCCAATTATCATAGGCTTCTTGGTCGAACGCCAAGCCCTCTTTGGCATCACCCTCAAAAACGGTAACATATAAACGGTCCTTAGGCAATTGGTAAACTTCGGTAAGTAATTCCCAAGCCCACTCGATGGCTTCTTTTTTAAAATAATCGCCAAAGCTCCAATTACCCAACATTTCAAACATGGTGTGGTGGTAAGTATCTACGCCCACTTCTTCCAAATCATTGTGCTTGCCACTTACACGCAAACATTTTTGTGTATCGGCCACTCGTTTGTATTTTGGTTCTTCATTTCCCAAAAACCAATCTTTAAATTGGTTCATACCGGCGTTGGTAAACATTAAAGTGGGATCATTTTTAACCACAATTGGGGCAGATGGAACGATGGTATGACCTTTACTTTCAAAAAAATCTAGGAATTGCTTGCGTATTTGGCTCGAATTTGACATTGATATTCAGTTTATTAAATTTAATTTTTTCGCTTCTTATAAGAATCACTTATTTTCGGTCTCTTTTATTTACAAAGAAAACAAAGTAATTCATGATTCATATTGCAAAGAAGATGAATTTGAGTTACACAAAAAAGAGAAACATTGGCAAAAATAAAATACTTCTATAATCCTCATAAACTCGACTTTGAAAAAGTGGGGACAAGTATTTGGTCTGTGGTATTGCGGGTATTTGGCTTTTTATCGGCCTCGGCGGTAGCTGGAGGCTTAATGGCATTTGGAGTTTATAGCTTTTTAGATTCACCCAAAGAACGAGCCCTA
>JAUYMZ010000115.1 GCA_030699355.1 Bacteroidota bacterium
AATCGATTGACTTTACCCGTATCTCTGATATTTTAATCAGTTTAAACCCCTGATATGATAAAGACATTTCAAAAAAATATCAGGCAATTAAATGCCAATAGCACGCTACTTGTATTTGCCTTAGCAAGCATTATGGTGTTAGGGATGCGCTCTCTTTATCAAGGAAGCAATATGACTGTTTACATCTTTGTATGGACAAGCATTTTACTTGTGTTCGTGTATTTTTTAATAAATAGCATACATAAAGAAAAAGTTAAATTAAACCAGCAAAACGACCCTTACCTAGAGAAATCAATTTTATTAGATAAACGCTATACTTTCATTGCCCAAAGCGCAGGAATTGGAACTTGGGATTGGGACCTACATACCAATCGATTAAAATGGGACAAGGTGAATATGGAATTGCATGATATTAAAAGTAATCAAGCCTTTCCAAGTTTTGAAGAATGGAATGCCATGGTACACCCAGATGATAAATCGAGGTTGGCCAATGAGATAAGAAAAGCCATATCAGGCACTCAAAATTTCGACACTCAGTTTCGTGTTATTCTATCATCAGGCGCGGTTAAAACTATCAAGACTAAAGGTTATGTAAGTTATGATGAAAACAATAAACCCCTAAGCATGATGGGCGTAAATTGGGACATTACAGAAAGAAAAATTGCGGAAGTGGAACTAAAGAAAAGTCATTTACAAAATAAAGGCATTTTAAACTCCATGAGTTCACAAATTGCACTGATTAATGCAAAAGGTGAAATTATTGCTACCAATGAGGCATGGGATAGATACATCGAACAAACAGGTCTACAAAAATTAGCAGAGGCCAATTCCCCTATTAATTATTTATCGCTGTGCCAAGCATCTTACCAACATGGAAATTTACATTCGAAAGAAATTTTAGAAGGCATTGAGCAGGTTTTTAAAGGAAATTTACAAGAATTCGAAACTGAATACATTTGTAATACACCCACCGAAAATAAATGGTTGAGTTTAAAAGCCACAAAATTTTATGATACCGAAGATTGGGTGGTAATGGTTGTGAACGATATCAGTTCAATCAAATTAGCAGCGATTGAAAAGGAAAGGATTACCAGAGATTTAATTCAAAGAAATAAAAACATAGAACAGTTTTCGTATATCGTTTCGCATAATTTACGTGCCCCTTTAACCAATATTATAGGCTGTGTTGAACTCATTAAAAACGATGAGATTAATGCTACTGAGTTAAAAAAGATAATAGAGGGCATGGCAAGTTCTGCCAACAAATTAGATGATGTTATCAAAGATTTAAACCAAATTCTCCAAGTTAGAAATCCACTCATTGAAAAGAGAGAAGCTGTATCTTTTCATCAAATTGTTGATGAAATTAAAGACACCATACAGGAATCTATCCAACAAAATAAAGTGTCTTTTACCACAGACTTTAATGAAGTTGAGGAGTTAGTATCTATTAAAAGGTATATCTATTCTATTTTTTATAATTTAATTTATAACAGTATAAAATACCAAAACCCGCAAGTAAATCCTGTTATAGAAATAAAAAGTAAGCGCTTAGATAACGGCATTAAACTTACCTTCAAAGACAATGGCTCTGGCATTGATTTAATTAAAGAACATGATAAGATTTTTGGCCTATACAAAAGATTTCATTTAGATATTGAAGGAAAAGGAATTGGCCTATTTATGGTAAAAAACCAAGTTGAAACCATTGGCGGAACCATTCATATTGCCAGCGAACCAAACAAAGGAACAGAGTTTACTATCGAATTGCCGGTTTAGGTTGGGTTAAGTGTTAAATTACGAATTACGAATCATTGCTGTTCGGGAAAAAGTATGAGATTCTTCGCTATCGCTCTGAATGACTCGGTGCTCGCTTGTTTTCAGCGGTCGGGGGCTTAGAGGCAGC
>JAUYMZ010000117.1 GCA_030699355.1 Bacteroidota bacterium
GCTGCCTCCAAGCCCCCGGCCAGTTAGATCTAATCCTGAGCGTAACGCAGTGGAGCGAAGGACCTCTTTGTATGTAGTAAGATTTCTCCGGACAGCAATAATTTCGAATTTAGAATTTAGAATTTCGGATTTCGAATTTCAAATTCAACCTTTACTCATAAAACCCATACAGTGCCGGTACTACCGGACTAGCATTCAGTTGAAGTTTGATGCCTTTTGCAATGGTGTCTATGGGTTCTATGGTAAAATAAATAAGCACATTGTCCTCCCAAAGGAGTGAAGTATCGCTGGTTTGAACAAATTTTCCATAACAGAAAATGCTATCTTTACTACTAATTTGGCGGGTCCAGCAATAATTTCCGTCTTTTCTTAAATCCAGCGCTTTTACGCCATCATTGGTTAAAGAAGAATCGCGGAAATATTTCCCTGAAAGTTTGTAAGTAATTGAATAAGGAGATTTAGTTTCTTCTTTTTGGCAGGCAAGAAGAATCATAAAAGCAAAAAGAAAAATGGATGTGTTTTTTAACATGCGTTTTAATTTCAGGCAATTAAGCAAAAAGAAAGCATTAATAAAATTTTTTTAATGCATGCTTATAAAATAGGCGCTAATATTCTGTTAGTTGTTTACAAACTTATTAAATTAACCGCAAGTAAAAGAGCCAGTATACCAAGTACTTGAAAGAAATCAACTACCGGACTTGTTTTTTTTACTTCCACAGATTTGGCAGCCAATTCTGGATGGTTTTTAGTAAAGGTTACTTTATTAATGGAGTCTATTTTATGAGCAGCTCGCTCGCTTAAGTTACGAGCTATTAGGTTGGCTTGGTTCTTAGAAATTGGTTTTTGATAAACAAAATAATGGGGTGTTTCTATCCAAGATGAATCTTCTTCCTCAACTTCGTTTTCTTCCAATTCCTCCTTGTTTTTTTTGGGCTTAATTTCGTAATCATGGTAAATATCGTAGGTTGCCGTAAAAAGTTTATTTTGATTCGATTGGCAAACGAGGGTTGTAGCAAATTTATCTATGTAAAAAGAGTCGTAAGTTAGTTTTACAAGTTTTGGTTCAGCCTTGGAGAAATCTATTAAGCAATTTTCTAAAGTCATTGTTTGTAGTGGGCTTTTTTGGTTGAGCCGATATCCTTTTAATAATATTTTATTTTTCCATTGGGTGAGAAATACCCTATCAAATGAATCAATTTGAGTGGTATAGGGTAAAAAAAACAAACTATCATGACTTATTTGATAAGCTAATTGATGTTTGCTGAGGTCGATATTTATTTCGTTTTTATGGTAATCAAAGCCAGATTGGTAGCTTGTTCTGCAAGAACTTAGTAGACTTACGGTGCCAATAATAAATATTATTTGAAGGCAAAATGATTTGTTAAACAAAATGATATAATTTATTAGACTGGCAAATATCAAATTTTAAGCCAAAATCTTTCATTAATGAATAACATTTATTAACTTGCCACCCACGAAAAATTATTATGAATATTACTTTACCAGACGGTTCCGTTCGTTCGTATGAACGGGGCACCACCGCCTTCGAAATTGCAAAATCCATCAGTGAAGGATTGGCGCGCAATGTATTAACAGCAAAATTAAATGGAGCCGTTATAGAACTGGCTGAACCTATTACGGAAGATGGTTCATTAACCCTGTTCACATGGGATTCTAAAGAAGGGAAAAATGCTTTTTGGCATTCATCAGCGCATGTTTTGGCTCAGGCCATAGAATTTTTTTACCCAAAAGTAAATTTAACGATAGGGCCTGCCATCGACCAAGGTTTTTATTACGATATCGATGTAAATGGCGAGGTAATTTCTGAAAAAGACTTCAAGAAAATTGAGGATAAAATGCTGGAACTAGCCAGAGAAAAGGCAGAGTTTCATAAAAAATCTATCAGCAAAGCGGAGGCATTGGCCTATTATCAGGAGAAAAATAATCCTTTTAAGGTGGAGCTAATCGAAAATTTAAATGATGGCGAAATAACTTTTTGCTCTCATAGCAATTTTACAGATTTATGCAGAGGCGGACATATTCCCAATACTGGCTTTATAAAAGCAGTGAAGATTATGAGCGTGGCTGGTGCTTATTGGAGAGGCAATGAAAAAAATCCGCAACTTACTAGGGTGTATGGTATTTCATTTCCAAAGCAAGCGGAGTTAACAGATTATTTAACCATGCTGGAGGAAGCCAAAAAACGCGACCACCGCAAATTGGGCAAGGAATTAGAGATTTTTACTTTTGATGATGATATTGGTCCGGGTTTACCTTTATGGTTGCCAAACGGTGGTGCCATCATAGAATTATTAGAATCTTTTGCTAAGAAAACAGAGGCTGATGCAGGGTATGTTCGCGTAAAATCTCCGCATATTGCTAAAGAAAGTTTATATATTAAAAGTGGGCATTTGCCTTATTATAAAGATAGTATGTTTCCACCCATGGAAATGGATGGGGAGAAATACTATTTAAAGGCCATGAATTGTCCGCACCACCACAAAATTTTTGCTGCCACGCCAAAAAGTTATCGCGATTTACCTTTGCGATTTGCAGAATATGGCACCTGTTACAGGTATGAGCAAAGTGGTGAGTTGTTTGGATTAATGCGTGTACGCAGTTTGCAAATGAACGACGCTCATATTTATTGCACTGAGGCGCAATTTGAAGCAGAGTTTAAAAGTGTAAACGATTTATACCTCAAATATTTTGAAGTATTTGGTATAGATAAATATGTAATGCGTTTCTCTAAACATGATCCATCTAAATTGGGTCAGAAATACATAAATGAGCCAGAACTTTGGTTGAAAACTGAAGCAATGGTTAGAAAAGTATTGGTAAATTTGGGCTTAAACTTTGTGGAAGTTGAGGATGAAGCCGCATTTTATGGTCCAAAAATAGATATCCAAATATACTCGGCTATTGGTCGAGAGTTTACGCTGGCAACCAATCAGGTAGATTTTGCGCAAGCAGATAGATTCGATTTATGGTTTACCAATGAAAAAAATGAGAAGGAGCGACCGCTCATTATTCACCGCGCACCATTAAGTACCCACGAGCGATTTATTGGATTTTTATTAGAACATTATGCCGGAAACTTGCCCGCATGGTTGTCGCCAAAGCAGGTTAGTATCCTTCCAATTAGCGATAAGTATTTGCCTTATGCTCAAAAACTTGTTGATTTGATGAAAATTAACGATATTCGCGCCCTGCTTGATGACAGGAACGAGAAAATTGGCAAGAAAATACGGGATGCAGAAATGAAAAAGATACCGTATATGCTTGTAATTGGAGAGAATGAGATGCAAGAAGGAAGTGTTTCTGTGAGGAAACATGGAGAAGGCGATATCGGAAAAATGTTAACAGCAGATTTTATACAATTTTTTAACAATCAACTAACAGTAAAAATATAAGTTTCTTTGGCAGCACCAAATTCACCCAGCAGTAGCGGTAAACCAGTAGGGCAAAGCCCAGCTCAAAACCGTTTTAACCGAGGCCGTCGCTCTTTAGAGCCTGAGCACAAAATAAACAACCTTATCCGTTCGAGCAATGTTCGATTGGTAGGGGAGAATATAGAAGTAGGCGTTTATACCTTGGGTCAGGCTTTAACTATGGCCAACGAGCAAGAATTAGACTTGGTTGAAATATCGCCTAATGCAGATCCACCGGTTTGTAGAATTGTGGATTACAAGAAATTCTTGTATGAGCAAAAGAAGAAAAAGAAGGAACAAAAGGCCAATCAATCTAAGTCTGAGGTAAAAGAAATCAGATTTGGTCCGAATACAGATGAGCATGATTTTGAGTTTAAGTTAAAACATGCTGAAAACTTTTTGAAAGATGGTCACAAAGTGCGTGCTTTTGTGTTTTTCAAAGGTAGGTCGATTGTATACAAAGAAAGAGGAGAGGTATTGTTATTGCAATTGGCGCAAAGGTTAACGGAGCTAGCCAAAGTAGAACAAATGCCAAAATTAGAAGGAAAGAAAATGTTTCTTATCCTGAACCCAAAAGGAAAAGCGAAATAGTCTTTTCGCCGAATAAAATTTAAAGAAGTCGTACTAGTAAACACAAATAAGGAGAATTTAGGAAATGCCTAAAGTAAAAACAAACAGCTCAGCCAAAAAACGTTTTAAAGTTACCCCAAGTGGTAAAATTAAAAGGGCTCAAGCTTACAAAAACCACATTTTAACCAAGAAAACCACCAAGCAAAAACGCGGTTTAACGAAAATGACAACCGTTAGTGATGCAGACATGGGATTGGTTAAAAACTTGTTGGGTATTGGAAAATAACCCACAAAAAAAGCTGTAATCAGTGGCCGTTTATAGGTAGGCCTAAAACACCTGGTTTTCAAATTCGTTTAACCCGAACAAAAGCACAAAAGATTTCGCTAGAAAGCGGAACGCTTCAGTTCAAAAAACAACAAACTATGCCACGTTCAGTCAATTCCGTAGCGAGTAGGGCTCGCAGAAAAAAACTCCTCAAATTAGCCAAAGGCTATTGGGGTAAAAGAAAAAATGTTCTAACTATTGCTAAGCATACCATCGACAAAGGTTTAGGTTATGCTTACAGAGATCGTAAAACCAAAAAACGTAATTTCCGCAGCTTGTGGATTGTACGTATCAATGCAGGTGCTCGTTTACACGGGTATAGCTATAGCCAATTTATGAATTTAGTTCATAAAAAAGGTTTAGGTTTGAACCGTAAGGTTCTTGCAGATATGGCCATGAACCATCCTGAAACATTCGAAGCTATTGTTCAATCAGTAAAGTAATTTACTAAACTAATACGACTTTTAAATCCCGCACATGCAAATGTGTGGGATTTTTTTTTGCATTGTTTCAATTTATGACTTATAGGTTCATTTTGGGATAAAAAGTAAATATTGAATTCGATTGTCATTTTTAGAAAAATAAAATAAATTACTGTAAATCAATATTTAATATATAGAATTGTATAAAGTTACTCTTTGGTTTGCCAATTGCATTCATCTTATATCATAAATAAACAAACAATGAAAACTAGTTACAGCATTCAAAAATTATTCATTTTAGTGGTATTATTCACCCTTGGATTGAGTTCATGTAAAAAGGACCTAGTTCCTAGCGAGCCTAAGTTGGCTCAACCAGAGAAAGTTACAAAGACAAGAGACTTAAAAGTATCTGACAACTTTAAATGGGAAACTACCAATGAAATGGTGGTAGAAATTACACCAAGTAAATCTGGATTATTATTAATTCAAGGAGAGAACGCCGAGGTTTTTTACAAAGCCTTTTTACAACCAGGTGTATCTCACACCGCCAAACTTACTTTGCAAAATATTCACCAAAAAATGTTTGTATATTTTAATGGAAGTCAGGAAGAAATTAACATCTCTTCTGGAGCAAAAGTTAAAAGTACATTGAAATAAAAAATTATCTTTGAAAATATGAAAAAGTTTAAAGCAATATACCTTGTATTATTTTCACTAATAATTTTTGGTAACAAGGCATTTTCCCAAGTATCGTATGATGTTCCGGTTGGGTCGTACATAATTAATATGGGTACAGTTCCTCAAACATTTAACAATGGTTTAAAGCCTTATGGGTTAGTTTATGATTTATTAAAAAATAACAAGGTGCCTGTAAAATGGGTTATATCATCTAGTAAAGTAAAAGACGGGGTTGATTTTACTCATAATGGTATTCAATATAGAGGAGGTACTTTTATTATACCGGCAGGTTTTAGAACCACAGCGGTAAATAATAAAATTGCTAGTTACGGTGTAACTGGCGTAACTACTACAAGTGCATTTACAGTTCAAGTTACACATACTTTAGTTACAGCTCCTGTATGGACCCTAGATCAAAAGAATGGCGATATTGCTCAAGATTTTTTTAGCTTAGCAGGAATTCCATCTTCCGCTTATAATTGGAAAGACCCAGCATTGTTAGGTGCTTGTGATGATATTTTTGTTATGCCTCATGCTGATCCAACTTGGGCCACACACGGTAATTTATACAATTGGAATAGAAATCAGTTTGGAGCAATCTGGGCTGGTTGTCATGCAGTAAGCGTTTTAGAAAACATGAACAATGGTACTTTGCAAACTAATTTCCTAGCTACTAATGTGGGTGCTATTGGAAATGCATTAGTGCCATATGGTTCTCATGCAAATGCTACGCCACCTTATACACACTCAGAACCTACTAACCCTGCTTCTCAATACATGGGTATCACTGATGATGCACATACAAATGGTTCAGAACAAGTTTACTTGCCAAAGTTGGGCGGGGGTTGGAGAAGTACCACTAGAATGATTGCATTTGATCCAACTCAATCAAATGTTCCTACCTTATCTGCTGGTCCAGCAGCTATTATTGCTCATGGAAGAGGATTTGGTTTAAACAACGCAGGTTGGGTAATGTATCAAGCTGGGCACGACCTTACTAAAGGTTCTACAACTAATCAAATTGCAGCTATAAGAGCATTTTTTAATTTTAGTTTCTTGGCATCAATGGATAAAGTTCCAACGGTATCAACTTCAACTTTACCAGATACCGTAACGGGAGGTACCAATTTTAATATGAGTGTAAATGCAAGCTCTCCAGTTGGTTCAAGTTTTACCTATGCTTGGACAAGCTCTTGCGGTGGAACTTTTTCGAGTACTACTAGTGCCACCCCAACATTTACACCACCAATTGTAAGCTCAGAAACACAATGTGTAATTACCTGCACTATGACAGACGCTTGCGGAAGAGTTTCATTTGCTTCGCAAACAGTTGTGGTTAGAACGCCAGCTCCTCCAGTACTGAAGCCAATTGAAGGAAATGCCACCATTTGTGTTGGTTCAACCACTAATTTAAGTAATGAATTTCCGGGAGGTACATGGACATCTAGCAATCCTGCTGTTGCCACTGTAAACTCTTCTGGTGTGGTAACAAGCGTATCTGCTGGAGATGCTATTATTACGTATACAGCTACCAATGCATATGGAACTTCTTCTGTTACCAGAACAGTTACAGTTGGAACAGTTCCTCAACTGGCACCCATCTCTGGAGTGAATTTTTTCTGTATCAATACAACAACACCTTTAACTAATTCAACAATAGGAGGTACGTGGTCTAGTAACAATACAACTATTGCTACTGTAAACGGATCTGGTGTGGTTAGCGGACTAAAAGTTGGTGGTGTAATTATTAGCTATGCCGTTACAAATTCGTGCGGAACCACCACCGTAACCAAGGGCTTAACCGTAAACGCCAATCCGGTAATTGGTCCGATAGTAGGAGCAAACACCGTATACACAAATCAAACAACCACCTTCACAGATTCTGTAGCAAATGGAACTTGGGCCAGTTTAAATACAGCTATTGCTACAGTTAATGCTAGTGGAGTAGTAACAGGTATTGCACCAGGAACTACCGAAATTAGCTATAGCGTATCGAATAATTGTGGAACCATATCTGTAACAAAATCTATTACCGTATTAAATTTAGCTCCAACAGCCAAGAACGATACAGTAAACGCACAGTATAATATTCCAGTTAATATAAATCCGTTAACCAATGATTTAATTGGAAGTTATGCATTTAACCCAACAAGCATAGAGTTTTTGCCAGGCACAGCACCAAGTAGCAGCACAGTAGGAACCTTTGTTATTAACCCGAACGGAACGGTAACTTTTACCTCAGTAAGTTCTTTTAGCGGAGTGGCTACCATTGGGTACAAGATTTTTGACCAAGCCGGACAAAGCACTACAGCATATATCGTAGTAAATGTATCTGGACCATGCAGTGTAGATGGCGATAATGATGGCGTGCCAGATTGTTTGGATGAGTATCCAACAGATGTACATAGAGCATTCAATAACTTCTTCCCACCAAACGGATTTGCTACCTTAATGTACGAAGACGAATGGCCAAACCGTGCAGATTATGACTTAAACGACGTAGTAGTAGATTACCGCGCCAATACAATTACCAACGGCTTGAACCAAGTAGTTGAGATGAAATATACAATGGTGGCAAGATGTAGTGGAGCGGGATTGCATAACGGATTTGCCTTTCAGTTAGACAATGTTCCAAGTAACAAAGTAAGCAAAGTAACAGGAGCAAAAGCAAATGGAGCAAGTTGGTTGAGCATAGGATCAAACGGATTGGAAAACGGGCAAGACTTTGCGAACATAATTGTATACGATGATATCTACAAAGTGATACCTTACCCAGGATCTGGAAGTTTTGTAAACACCTACATGATTTCACCAAAAACTCCATACGATACCAGCAATATTGTGATTACTTTTATAGATAACGGAGTAGCTCCAAGTGGCGGAACAATAAGCATAAGCAATTTACCACATGCAGCCTTTAACCCATATATTATCATTGGCGACTCAGGAAGTTTTGATCAAATAAGAAGCAAAGAGTTGCACTTGCCAAACAGAATACCAACCAATAAAATGGATTATACTTGGTTTGGATTAAAAGACGATAACAGTATACCGGGTCAGGGTAGGTATTACAAAACGCTAAACAACTTACCATGGGGTTTACAGATTTCAACATCGGTACCATACATGCAAGAGAAACAAGATATCTCTACTGGTTACCTTAAGTTTTTAGAGTGGGCAACCAGCAACGGAACTGCTCAAACAAATTGGTATATGGATTTAAGCGGAAATAGAGATAATTCGAAAATTTATACGAAGTAGAAATTTTTCAAAAAAAATAAGATTTTAAAAAGGCCATTCAGAATTTCTGAGTGGCCTTTTTTTATTTTATACGAATTGCTTGTAATTTTATGTAAGCACCTTGTTAGGTATTTTAGCAAGCTGAGGCAGTTATCCACATTTTTGCAATATAAAGGTAGATGTGTTGTGAAATTTCAATTTTAGACAAATTTTGACGCGTAGTTTTATTGTAAATGTCTATAATTTAACTAGTTTTGTATTACCTTTATTTAGTTTTATAATGAAAAAAATTATCTACAATGTCGCATTTTTACTGCGAATGGTTCTTTTTAGACCTTTTTTGGAAGTTTTTCCACATAGTTGTCGCGTTAAAAATATCTCCGAATTTTTACACTTTATTTCTCCAATACAGTTTCAATTTGAACCATAACTGATTCAATTTGGTTCAAAATAGCAATAATAATAATTTTAAATTTTTACAAGTACTTGAAAGTTAGTGTAAAGCATTTTAGGCTTAACTTTTGGGTTATGATAAAAAATATACATTTTATGGAAAATTTATTTTCAGTTACAAATTATTTGAATTTAAGTCAAAACAAATTGTTTGATTACTTTAATAAACTGATTAGGTACGGCTTAATTTGGTTATTAATATATTTAGGCAGTGCGGCACCTGTTTATTCGCAAACTAGCTACAATGTGCCTGTTGGTTCTTTTATTATTAACATGGGTATTGTACCACAAACCGTTAATAATGGTTTAAAGCCCTATGGTTTGGTTTATGATATCATTAAAAACAATAAGGTTCCCGTTAAGTGGGTAATTAGCCAAACTAAGGTTAAAGATGGTTCAGATTTTACCTATAATGGGATTCAATTTAAGGGCGGTACATTTATAATACCGGCCGAATTTAGAGACGCAAGTGTAAATGCAAAAATTATTAGTTATGGCGTAACAGGTACCACCACAACATCTTCGTTAACTGTTCTGGTTAATTATAATTTAACCTCCACACCGTCGTGGACCCTCGACGCACAAAATGGTGCCATTGCTACAGGTTTTTTTGCTAATGCAAGCATTCCTTCAACTTCCTACAATTGGAAGAGTCCACAAGTACTTAATGGTTGTGATGATATTTTTGTTATGCCCCATGCAGATCCTACTTGGGCCACTCACAGTAATTTATACCATTGGAATAGAAATCATTTTGGAGCTATTTGGGCAGGTTGCCATGCTGTAAGCGTATTGGAGAACATGAACAATGGGAGTTTGCAAACAAATTTTTTAGCAAACAATGTTGGCCCTATTGGTAATGCATTGGTGCCTTTTGGTTCTCATGGAAACGCCTCAATCCCTTTTAATCATCAATTACCAAATAAAACTGCTGCCCAATACATGGGTATTACAGATGGTGCACATTTAAATGGTTCAGAGCAAGTTTATTTACCAGTTTTGGGAGGTAGTTGGAGGCCAACAACAGAAATTATTTCTTTTGACCCAACCCAAGCAAATGTTCCTGCCAATTCTCCAGGTCCTGCCGCAATTATTGCCCATGGAAGGGCATTTGGTAATAGTAATTTTGGTTGGGTTATGTATGAAGCTGGGCATTCCATAAATAAAGCTTTATTACCAGAAAATATTGCAGCTCAAAGGGCATTTTTTAATTTTAGCTTCCAATCATCCATAGATAAAGTGCCTGCCATAAATTCGGCTAGTATTCCTGCTACCATTCCTGGAGGAGGTGCAACCA
>JAUYMZ010000122.1 GCA_030699355.1 Bacteroidota bacterium
TATACTATATTCTTTAACTGAGTTATTGGAATTGATTGGCAGTTGAAACTTTTTAAATCCAACTGAAATTACCTCTATAGTATCATAAAAAACAACTTTGCCCCCTTCAATCTTAAAGCATCCATTTTCATCTGAATAAACAATCTTGTTATTGGATTTGCACATAACATACGCAAATTGCACAGGCACACCCATTTTATCTAAAACAACGCCTGAAATATTTTGCCCAAAAATTAAAAACGCTAAAAATAAGAGAGAATATAATATATACTTTTTCATAAAAAAAATTGAGATTGTAAATTAAGTCAATTTACAATCTCAAAATTTACAAATCATCAAATTAATCAATAACTAACTTTTTTACACACGTACAACATAGGAATGGTGGGCAAAACCTTTTAAACGCTAACCTTATCTCCTTAATTAATTGGGGAATTATCTTCTATTTTTTATATTTGATTAAAAATCAAAAACAAGTAAACATGAAACCACTAAAAATACTTCCTATCATTTTATTTTGCATTGGCCTATGCATATTGCCTGAGTTAGTATCAGCACAGAAAAGTCAGGGTTTTGTTAGCTTTGGAGCGGGAATAGGAATGAGCAATTTGGATGCTTTTCCAGTAAAACTTGGACAGAAAGACAATAACATGTCTAACATAATTAGTTCATCAAACTTTGGTGTATGCGTCATTAAAAATAAAAATCAATTTGGCGTTCATTTTCAGCTGAATTCCTCGTTTAGAGACAAGTCAACAAACAACAATTTTGGAAAATTTACAAGCGAAGCAGTAGACTGGAGTTATGGCAGGGTGTTTTTTTCTGAATCAAAATTTACTGTTTGTCCAACCCTTAAAATTGGATTCCAAACCAACACGTTTGTTATCTCCAATGATACCAACCACCTATCTAATTCATTAAATACTGGAAACACCCAAGAACTAACAACAGTAAGCACGCAGGCTAGGGCAAGTTTGGGGATTCAGTTTAGGTATCAATTTTCTAAAAACAGGATACTTGCATTCTATGCCGAAGGCACAAGTGGCTTGTATCCCTCGGCAATCAGAACCTATTCCAACGCCAAAATACCCAATCAAACATTCAACCCCGCATTTTTTCAATTGGGCTTAAGTTATATGATGCTTATGCGGTAAGCGGTGTAATTTGGGGTTACATTCAAATGGCTTTTAATACTCTCATGATGCAAGAGAATTGAGGCTTAGCTCCTGTGGAAAAGGCTTTATTCAATCTTGTCCTACTTATACTTGTTTCCGATGCTATTTTAGACATCCCAATTGCCCCAAAAAAAAGCAATTTATATATTAATTAAAACATCTAATTTTTCTTTTTGGGATTTTTCTTATTGGCTGGTAATATTTTCAAAACATCTTTTGCATTTAAAGCTGTAATAACCTTTTTACCCGTTTTGGCTTCCAATTCTAGCCTTGCAACTTTGGCAACGTTGCCACCTTGACTGGCAACATTTTTACTTTCTTCAAAATCTTTGGGGTTAGTAGCTGCAGATATATCTTTTGTTGACGCTTCGGCTAGCATATTCAAAATCAGCTCAGTATTCGTCATATTATCTCTTAGGTTTTCCTTTTTCAAACCTTTAAGAACCTTATATTCTTTCGTAGTTTTATCACTCCAAGCTTTAGTAATGATATCAGTAAGCGTAGCAAACTGTAACCCCTCTTTCAACCCTCTCTTCTTCCATTCATCAGTTAGTTCTTTGCGTATTTCAATGCTTTTCAATCTTTGGTTGATCCAATTTTCTGAATAGCCTAATTTTAGGTATTGTTCCAAAGCCCTGTCAATGCTAAGCTCAGGGTCTTGGATTTCGTCTAATCGTTCTGCCGCTATTTGTGCAAGCCACAATTTAAAAGGTTCGGCTTTGGGTGAAGGAATAGATTGAATTAACCTGAATAACTGCTCCGTATCGGCCACGTCTGTTATACGCAACTTACCATCTTCGGCAGTCATTTTCAACTGTCCGATTTTTTCGGACAGTTCACTTCCCTCCTTCTTTAACTTGGCTTTCAGGTCGCTCCAATATTTTCTTGGGCGATCTGTTCCTGTTAATATTTCAATCACATCTACAATAGAAATATACCATTTCTCTTGCTCGGCATCCCAAACGCTGCGCACTTGTTTTTCTTCAAACAGTTTAATTGCGGTTTCTCTTTTCATAGGTTATTATTGTTCATAGGTTATCATTGTTTTATAGCTTACTCCAACTTCTTCAACTCCTCCGAAACAAAGGCCATCAGGCTTTGAATATAGCTTTCAGAGAAATCGAATTTTACGCCGGCTGCTTCATATATTTCGCCAATGGTTTTGGTATAACCCAAACTCAAGGCTTCTTTATATTGAGAAACGGCTTTGGTTTTATCTTGCAAATAATTACGCCATACAGATAAGGCTCCCAATTGCGCCATGCCATATTCTATGTAATAAAATGGCACTTCATATAAATGCAATTGTTTCTGCCATGTATAAGCCTGAAAATGCTCCAAACCGTGCCAATCTAACATGCCTGTCCCAAATTCTTTGCTTAGGTTCAGCCAGTAATTTTTTCTATCTGCGGCAGTATGATTTGGGTTTGTGTAAATCCAATGTTGAAACTTATCTATGGTGGCAATCCATGGTAAAATTTTAATAATGCCTTCTAAGTGTTCTTGTTTGGCTCTGTTAAAATCGGCTGGGTCTGGGTAAAAAGCATCTAAGCCATCATAACTAATTAACTCCATGCTCATGCTGGCTAATTCGGCAACCTCGCTCGGACAGTTTTTAAACGCTGCCAAGTCCAAATCTTTGCTCAAAAAAGAATGCACTGCGTGTCCGCCCTCGTGTACCATGGTTTCTACATCTCTTGTGCTACTGGCGGCATTCATAAATATAAAAGGCACATTGGTTTCTGCCATTGGGTAATTGTAGCCACCCGGTGCTTTGCCCTTTCTGCTCTCTAAATCTAGTCGGCCCATATCATCCATGGTTTTGATGCAATAAGCAAAATAATCATCAATTTTAGAGAAACATTTGATGGTTTTATCCAATAAATCCAAACCACTTGTAAAAGGTTCTAAGGCAGGTTTATTTTCTACATCTACCTCCATATCCCAAGGCTTTAAGGCATGACCCAAAGCCGCCAAACGCTTCTCGTTAAACACCTTTACCAAAGGTATTACCTGCTTTTGAATGGCCTCATGAAAGTTAAAACAATCTTGTGGCGCATAATCAAACCTGCCCATTTCGGCAAACTTATAATCGCGGTAATTGGCAAAACCAGCATTTACCGCAATTTGATGACGCAAGGCAATCAATTCATCAAACAAAGTATCCAACTCATCTGCCTTGGCTGCGCGGGCTTCATTAATTTTCATAAAAGCTTCTTCGCGCAAGGCTCTATTGGTATTTTTTAAATAATTAGAAGCTTGTTGCAAGGTGAGTTCTTTGCCTTCCATTTCAACCATTAAAGAACCAATAATAGTTCCATATTTCTGAGAAGTAGCAGCTACTTTGGCTTGCAAAGGCACGTTCTCTTCTCTAAAAATGGCCATCTCTTGCTTTATGCCACGTAAGTATATAAAATATTTGGCCTGATCCAACTCATTTACAAAAGGACTCGCCATCATTTTTTTATTAAGCAAATCATTGTAAGGAGCTATCTTAGGTTCTATCTCATTTACAAAAAACAAGTACGCCTCTTCCAACTCTTTATTGTTGGTATCGCAGGTCATTTTTACATAACGCCAAGCCAAATTTTCGCTTACAAAAGCCTCCAATTCGCTGCGGTGCAATAACCACGTTTCAAGTTCCGCAACCGAGTTTATCTCGCGCTGCAACAACTGCTCAAAATACGGAGCTAAAACATCCCAAGAAGTTACCTTTAACTTATCGGCTAAAAATTTGTGGTGGATTATTGTTATCATAAAATGGTCGTTAGTCTTTAGTCTTTAGTCGATAGTCCATGGACCATAGTCCATAGCTTTTGTTTTTCTTTCGATGTTTAATTTGCTTTAAGCTTCATAAAGTATGTCACAGCCAAAACCATGGACTATGGTCTATGGACTATGGACTTCTTCCAGCAAATTAATTATATGTTTCAATCAATTCATAGAACAAATTGCAATTACCGCTTAATTGTTCATAAAAATTGGGGGAGACACTCTTGCTTTTAAAAACATCCTTGGCCACAATTTTATCTCGCTTGCCCGGGAATTCATAAAATCCATGGTCGAGCGCAAATAAAATAAGCGCAAGTAATTTTGGATCAGAGCTATATTTAAGCGCCTCTTTGTAATAGTACCTCGCCCGTTGCGCTTGATAATATTCTGGGTTTACATCCTTATCGTTGTCGTATTCCCTATCTTGCAATTGATAATTCTTTTGCATAATCCAATATTTACCCGCATAGCCCATGCTGTAATACGCATTGGCAATTTTATATAAAATTAAAGCTTTGGCTTCGCCACTAAGCTTTTGCGCCCTTGTTTTTAAAGCAATAAGCTCCTTTAAAAAAGTTACCTTATTGTATTGCACCCCACGCAAATTAAGTGGGTCGTGACCATCATTCGGACTTACCCAAAAAGGATCATCTTGTTTAAAGTCGGAATAAACCTCGTTGTTCCAATAATTCATTTCAATTTGTTTAAGCACCAATAAAGCTTCTTTTAATTTATCTTGCTGAACCCATTTCATGCTGAGAATATCGCGTAATTTATCCTTGCTAACTGGCAACTTTTGCTCATTATAATCGTTGGCATATTCATATATATTACCCGAAACCAATTGTTCAAATTCCGATTTATTAGGCTTTTGCAAAAGCTGTAACATTTGAATGATATCATTTGGTTCAGCATATTTATACACATGCGTATACATATTTGAAATACCCATTAAATTATGGGAGGCATAGGGTTTATTGGATTGGCCATAAAGCAAAAACCCCTCCGCTGCCGCTCCCCTATTGATGCATTCTTTAGCCATAAAATTGCATAAATCGTAACGAATATTTTTATACTGAGGCCATGTTTCTTCATTTTCCAAAAGGTACGTATAAACCTTTGCAAAATCCTCTTTAGACTCATTCGAAACACTATCAGAATTGCTAATAGAAACCATTAACTTACTCACTAGAAACTGCGTTTTACCAGCCTCATTTAAATTGGCTAAATGAATATTTTTTAAATGCTTATCTACCACCTCTACTTGCTTGTTAATAAAGGCCAGATGAGCCAAACATAGTTCAAAAAAATCGCTTTGGTTTGAACCCAATTTCGATAGATTATTATTTAAAAAAGCATAAACCTTTTGCGCATATTGCCTATCTACTTGCAGTTGAGACTTTACTGCATTGGCTACTTTTTCTTTTTCATCCCAGCCCAAATCATATAAAAGCTGTTCTCTTTTGCTTGAACCAAATTCGGTATAAGCCGCGCCTAAAATCCAATCTTCCAATTTATTTATTTCGCGAATTACCAGAGAAGGTATAAATTCATTTGCCGCATTTAACTCCACAATTTGTTCCAAAATAGGCAACATTTCTATGTGCTTATGAGAGGCATGCATAACCAGCAGCAAGGCCTTCTCGCGATTGGTTTTACACAACAACAACGACGCTTCTAACAAGGCATGGTCAAAAGCTTTTTCGCAAGCTAAACGCAAATGAGGCACAGATTCGAAAATCGAAACCAATCGAACATTTTTCTCGGCACCTTTATAGTTGTTTAACTCATACATAGCAGCTGCATTCTTAATCCAGTTGCTGTTAGGCAAATTGCTTAAGTACTTATTATAATAGTTTGCCACCATTAAAGAATCTTGCAAATAAAACCCTAAACGAACCAATTGAAAGGCGAATCGTTCACGCAAAAAACTGTTGTGAGATTCGTGTAAAAAAACAGTTGCTTCTTTGGCAATTTGCTTCGAAACTTTCTCATTGGGCTTTACAGCGCCATCGTGCCAACTATAGGTATTTTCGACTGCTACCACCTGACCTTCTCCCACAATTTTCGGACAATCATAACAGTCCCATGCATCCCAATTGTTGCATTGGTATTCTATTCTTTTGGCAATCTCTATGTACTTTTTAAACATTGGCTTTGTATCAAAAAACTGCACAAAAGAATTGGTTCGAACCAAAGTTTTATATAAATTAAAATATTCTGTAGGTTCTGTTTTGTAAAGGATATTAAATATATCTAATTCTACAACATTGTTATTAGGAGAAAGCTTGTTGCAATAGGCTTTCCAAGCCTTTACATTTTCTTCAAATTCATCTGGCTCAGGCAATAATTCATCTTCGGTATAAGAAAAATTTGAACCAAATCCTTTGTGATAAAAATCCATGCTATAAAAAAATGCTTGCATACCCGGCTGCGATGATATAGTTGGATCGAATGTCCAAAATCTATACTCTTCTTTATAGATTACAAACCCACAAGAACTCATGTTTTTGGGAGGCCAAAACACCAAAAAAACATTAACGAGAAATGGTAAAAGCGGCTTCAATTTTTTCATAGGAAATTTTATTTAACTCGTTCATATCTAAGTCGAATAAGGCCACGGTAGATGCTTGTGTAATGGGCAATATTTTCAACAAACTATTGGCCTGAACCAACTCCTTTTCTCCACACGTTTCAACCTTTAAAATATCGCCCGCTTTTAAATCATAATCATTAAAATTACGTGGCGAAAATTCTACCAGAAATTTATTATTTGTTAAAGGTTTTAATTGAACTTCAGAATCTAATTTTGGAATGATATTATCAGAAATAACCCTATAAAATTGCCCATTTCTAAAGATGATTGTCCAACTAAAAACAGGCAAAGCCACATCCATAGGCAGTGGATAATCTTTTCTCTTTAGATACTTTAGCGCTTCTTGCAAACTAAACAGACTATTGGCGTTCGCCATATTTTTAGCATTTTGCAAATTATACAGCATAAGCATTACCCTATTAACAGGCGGCACACCCAATTTTTCTCTGTACTTATAAGGGTATAATCTTAGGGTACTGCTGTAACTAAATTGAGGAGCCCACTTCTTGCATCGTATAATAAAATCAAAATACGCTTCTTTGGTATCCACTGTCCAATCGCAATCAAATTGAATTTCTTTAGGCCAATAATGCGTATAGGTTTGGATACGTAAAACATGACTCAAAACTTTCTTGGCATACTCATCTCTATCTTGAGGCAACATGCGTTTAAACACCTCGTTGCTTAAATATACCACTGGCACAAATTCTATACTATCTTTTTTGTAATCGGAATAATAGTTAAAGGAAGTTTTGCTCACGGGCAAAATGCCAGAGGCTTTTGAGTAATCTACATCCAGCATTTTGATATACAACTTTTGAATGCCGTGTGCGTTCAAAAACTTGCGTACATCATTGGGTTCAGCCGACCAATAAAAATTAGTTTTCCAGTGATAAACGGCCTTTTGGGCAGAAATCTGCTGCCTCGGATTTAGCATCCAAAGGCTGTATAAAATAGCCAGAAAACAAAGTCCAGCCATCCATTTCATAGTAATTTGATTCATAATCTTGAGGTAAATGTAAAATCATTTAATCGAATAAGCAAAATATAAAACCATAGGAAAGCAAATAAATATCATTTTTTTTGTACAACATTCCTTTTTATTTCGTAACGTAAATACTCACTCATGAAAACCATCATAGAACCATTCAGAATTAAATCGGTTGAACCTATCCGTATGACAAACAGGGCGGAGCGTTTGGCCTTTTTAGAAAATGCCCATTACAATTTATTTGCCCTAGATAGCGAAAATGTTATCATAGATTTGTTAACCGATAGCGGCACCAGCAGCATGAGCGCCAACCAATGGGCTGCTATGATGCGCGGCGATGAATCGTATGCGGGCAGTCCGTCGTACGATAGATTTCACAAGGCGGTACATGAGTTAATGCCATTTACCAACATAATTCCAACCCATCAAGGCAGGGCTGCCGAGAAAATTTTATTTTCGATAATTGGCGGTAAAGGCAAATATATTTTAAACAATACCCACTTTGACACCACCCGCGCCAACATTGAATACACGGGTGCAGAGGCCATAGATTTAGTGATTGCAGAAGGCAAAATTCCTTCATCTGAACATCCTTTTAAAGGCAATATGGATATTGAAAAACTGGAGGCATTTATCAAAGAAAAAGGTGCAGAGAACATTCCTTTGGTGATGCTTACCATTACCAATAACTCTGGTGGCGGACAACCTGTATCGATGGAAAACATTAAGCAAACCAAGTACATTTGCATGAAATACGACATCCCACTATTTATGGATGCTTGCAGATTTGCAGAGAACGCTTGGTTTATAAAAATGCGCGAACCGGGTTATGAAAATGTACCCGTTAAAACCATTGTGCAAGAAATATTTTCGTATGCAGATGGCTGCACCATGAGCGCCAAAAAAGATGCTTTGGTTAATATGGGAGGCTGGTTGGCCATGAACAATCCTGTTTGGGCAGAAGCCGCCAGAAACTTACTTATTTTAACTGAAGGCTTTCCTACCTATGGAGGCTTGGCCGGAAGAGATTTAGAAGCCATTGCAACTGGCCTCACAGAAGTAATAGACGAAGATTATTTACATTATAGAATTAGCTCAACCCAATATTTAGCCAGTCATTTAACAGCGGCTGGTATTCCCATTGTAAAGCCAGCGGGCGGACATGCCGTTTACATTGATGCCAGAAACATGTTGCCACATATTACACCTTTGCAATATCCTGGCCAAGCCTTGG
Organism: Bacteroidota bacterium; assembly: GCA_030699355.1. Taxonomy (GTDB): domain Bacteria; phylum Bacteroidota; class Bacteroidia; order UKL13-3; family UKL13-3; genus B1. The sequence continues at coordinate 8,769 of JAUYMZ010000122.1, forward strand.
CGGTAGAAATGTATTTACATGCTGGCATCAGGGCTTGCGAAATAGGCACCGTAATGTTTGGCATGCAGGCCAATGGCCAAGAACAAGCAGCCCCTATGGATTTGGTGCGTTTGGCCATTCCAAGAAGGGTTTACACGCAGAGTCATATCGATTATGTAATTGAAGCATTAACAGAAATTAATCAAAATAAACAAGACCTAAGCGGCTTAAAAATTATTTGGCAACCCAAGCAATTAAGGCACTTTAGCGCCAGGTTTTTGCCGCTTGATGCCCAAGAAAAACAAAAAGAAAATTTCGTAAAAGCATTTGCAGTAAGCCAATAAAAAATAAACTATTTTTTTCTGATGCACATTTTAACTTTAAACTCATGCCAACGCGTGCATTTGGACAAATGGTTTAAATCATATAATAAGAACTTTCTAAAATAAGTTTAGTCTATTGGACTGCCCGCAACAGAGCACACCTCCATGTTTAATTCAACATTTCCTAGATAGTTTGCAGTAACGTGGTTTACAAATGGGTTAGGCTACATCAACAAACTAAAAAATCAGTAATGCTACATTTAAACATTCTAACTTTAAAGGAAGGACTATTTTTTGGCTTTATTTGCAGGATAATAAATAACCGAGCTTCTCTCACTACCAATGTCAGTCTTTATCTTTTGAGGCCCTAATTTAATATCTGACCCACGAATAATTTCGCCACCAGATTTTTGTGTTTGGTTTGATTTTGCATTAATCTTTTTAAACTGACAGCTTTTGCATGCAATATAACCACTATTCTTCGCTTGAAACAGAGTAACATCAACTGTTTTACTTCTAATTAGCGAACAGTTTTTTGAATGAAACTTATTGTCATTTGAGGTAACATAAACTACTTGGGCATTTACTTTATTAGCTGGTATAAATACAATAGCTACTAGCATAATTTTGATGAATTTAAGCATGAAATTGACTTTTACTATATAAAACTATTTTTAAATAAATCTTGATTTGCCCTCAAATAAAACTGAAAGTTTTGCGAGGTTTATCCAACATTATTTTTTATTTTCAAATATAAAAAAAAGAATATTGCTCCAGCTATATAGATAGAAAATTCTGACCAATCATAATTAAAGAATATTCCATTAAACAGTTTCATTTCAGCCATTTCAGAAATAGTTTTCCCTGGCTCCATAGCCAACGGATTAATATTATTATATTTTTCCCGAAAAAATGAAACAAATGGCCAAAACTCCTCTGTTCTTGGCGAATTGTAATTAAAAATTTTTATTTGTGCATAAGAGGTAATAAGAGCGAAAAAATGAAATGCAAT
>JAUYMZ010000126.1 GCA_030699355.1 Bacteroidota bacterium
ATTGCATGGTAGTATCGATACCTTGCATACGGATACTTCATTAGAAGAACTTGCCCGTCAGAGTTTTTTTGCCAATCCGCAATTAATTCCGAGGCAATTGTTGGTAGAATATTGGGATTCGCCCATTCACATTAGAGGTTATTTGTTTAATGGTAAAAAGATTTTAGTTTATGGTCTCGACCCCAATGAAATTATCTATTTAACCTATTCAGAAAAAAATAAATCCTACTATTTAATAATTAATAAACAAGCGTATTACTTGTTTTCAAACGGAATGTTTCAAAAATTAGCAGAACACTAATGAAATTCTACAAATACCAAGGAACAGGCAATGATTTTATTATGATTGATGACCGAAATAGGTTATTTGATGCCAGCAATAAAGAATTTATTGCCCAATTATGCAACCGAAGATTTGGAATTGGTGCCGACGGATTAATCTTATTACAACTATTGCCCGATCAAACGTTTTACATGCAATATTTTAACAGTGATGGAGGCGAAAGTAGCATGTGTGGCAACGGTGGACGGTGTTTTGCACAGTTTATTTTTGATTTGGGTTTGGCAAAACAGGAAATTTCATTTTTAGCTATTGATGGTTGGCATAAGGCTTACCAAATGTCAAATGAGGGTGAAAATGACTGGATTGCCCTGCAAATGATTTCGGTTCAAACCGTAAAAAAAATTAGTGAAAACATTTTCGAATTAAATACTGGCTCGCCGCATTATGTTTCTTTTCTGGCTGAACCTATTGCTCAGATTCCCCTAAATGATTGGGCTAAAGAGATTCGATACAACCTGCCTTATAAAGAAAACGGAATTAACGTGAATTATGTTAACCTTCTTGGCCTCAAAGATTTGTGTATCAGAACGTATGAGCGAGGGGTAGAAGACGAAACCTATTCTTGTGGAACAGGAGCCACTGCGGCTGCTCTTTCCGCAGCCCTATTTGCAAATCTACCTGCCGGAAAGCACCTCACTAAAGTGGCAGTTTCGGGTGGAAATTTAGCCATACAGTTTTTTATATTGCCAGAAAATAAGGGGTTTTCTGATATTTGGCTTATGGGGCCTGCAAAACATGTTTTTACTGGCAATATTGCCTAAAATATATCGCCGCATTCAAATTGCTCCACTTTTATTAGTTTATTGGAAATAAATTATTTAGCACCTCAGCTAAATTTAATGAGTAGAGGCCAAATTTTTGATGAATTTGGATAATTTTTTTTGCTTGCTATTTTGAATTTAGCTTATCTTGCCCCACTTAAAGTGTCCTCAAATTGATAGTAGTAAATACTCAACCCTTTGCTTTGATTTATGGTTTATTTCAACATCCCTATTTAGGTGTGTTGCTAGAGCCGCATGTGGTTCAAGTAAATAGTAAGGGCGCTTATACCTTAACTCATCAGCGCGTTTTTTCTAAAACATCCGATTATTTCGAAAAAGCATTAAGTGCGGAAGACATTGAGTTTATTCGGATTTTGGATGAACTTGATGATGATTATATTTTTAAGAAGTTTTATAAAGACCCGAAGAAAAAAATCCGCACCTCCGAATTCTTCTCCAAACATTGTAGTAAAGAATTAATGGAGGATAAAATCCGGCCTTATATTGAGGAACGAATGAATAAGGTACTACTGAGAATGCGGGGGAAAACCATTTATAAAAATGGCAACGACAATAACCCAACCTCAGTAAAAATTAAAGTGTGCGAAGAACAAGCTAATATTTGGTTTCATTTTAAAAACAATCCTGAAGGAATTAGATACTATCCAACCTTACGATACAAAAATCAAAAGGTTGAGTTTATGTACAAAGGAGCGCAAATTGTTTCTTTAGCACCCGCTTGGTTGTTGTTAGACAATCAGTTATTTGATTTTGAGAAAAATGTGGATGGGAAAAAGTTGCTTCCTTTTATGAGTAAGCGCTTTATTCAAATTCCCCAAAAATCTGAAGAAACATACCTTCATAAATTTGTTTTACAATTGGTTGAAAAGTACGACGTAAAAGCAGATTGTTTTCGGATTAATCACCTTCCATCTTTTGGATATCCTGTGCTTAATATGCATAATTTATTTGAAGATGAAGTATCACTGCAACTTCAGTTTAATTATGCCGATATTGTTTTTGATTTTGGTTCAGAACAAGATGTGCACGCGCAGCTCATAAAAACTGAAACAGAATACGTTTTTAACCGTGTGGCTAGAAATAGATTTTGGGAAGAGGGAAGAAAAAAGTTACTGGAAAAACTTGGTTTAAAACACGCACAAGCATCATATTTTGTAATAAAAGATTGGATGCCCACCGAAAAAAAAACAGGACTTCTTGGTTCAGGTGGTATAGATAAATATGCTTTTTTAGATTGGCTAAACCTCCATCATGAAGCCCTTAAAGAAAATGGAATTGAAGTAAAACAAAACAATTCCCACAGTAAATTTTTTATTGGTCCGCGTGAGTTAAAAATTGAAGTTAATGAAAAGAAAGATTGGTTCGACGTAGAAGCTATTGTTCAATTTGGGGAATATACTTTTTCTTTTCTGGCTCTTAGAGAATACATTTTAAAAGGGAAACGTGAATTTCTTCTTCCCAATGGATTAATTGCGATTATTCCCGAAGAATGGTTTGGAAACTTAACAGGTATTTTTGAATTTAGTACCAGTGAAGATGAAATTAAAATTGAGAAACACCATTTGGGTTTGTTGGAAGAGATTTCGAATGGCGGTGGTAAGTACGTTAAGTTGAGCGACAAGATTAAGAAATTAGTAGATTACGGCGACTTACGCGAAATGGATTTACCTCAACATTTTGAAGGTGTTTTAAGGCCTTACCAAAAAGCGGGTTTCGATTGGTTTTATTTTTTAAAAGACAATCAGTTTGGTGGGTGCTTGGCAGATGATATGGGATTGGGCAAAACCATCCAAACTTTGGCCTTAATACAAAAAGAAAGGGAATTGTATCTTACGCATGCGGCGCCCGCAAATATGAGTTTGGGGATGGCCATAACAGAACCTATTGAAGAGTCTTTTGAGGATAAATCTCTGAAGCAGGGTGTAGGAGTTCAGCTGAGTATTTTTGATGTTCCATTAGGAAATGTTCAAACGCAAAAGAGCGTTGTAAAAAGTAACCTTAAAGACACTCAAAACCAGGCCTTATATCTTCAAAATGGAGGCGTTTTACATCATTCTTTAAACAAGAATCCTTCCGATAGTTTGTCGAGCGATACTTATATAAGAACCTCCTTAATTGTAGTTCCTAACTCACTTATTTATAACTGGTATAATGAAGCGAAAAAATTTACTCCTAGCCTGCGTATTTTAATTTATACGGGAATCGGTAGGGCTAAAAACACCAAGCAATTTGCTAAATATGATTTAATAATTTCAACCTATGGTACTGTAAGGGTTGACATTGAAATACTGAAAGATTTTGTGTTTAACTATATAATTTTAGATGAAAGTCAAGCTATTAAAAACGCTCAATCTCAAGTTTCTAAGGCGGTTAAAGTGTTACGCGCAACACGCAGATTGGTGCTCACAGGAACACCCATAGAAAATAGCGTGCAAGAATTATGGAGTCAGCTTTCATTTGTAAATCCGGGTTTATTGGGAAGCTTAAATGCCTTTCAAGAGCGATTTGTACAACCTATTGAAAAGCTGAAAGATGTTCAAAAAATGCGTCAACTTAAAGCTATTATCAGTCCTTTTATTTTACGCCGAACCAAAGACCAAGTTGCTACAGATTTGCCTGCTAAAATGGAGCAGGTAGTGTATTGTGAAATGAGTGAAGAACAAACTGAAGCTTACGAAAAAGTTAAATCACATTACCGCAACGAAATTATAAAAGTAATAAAGGATTTGGGTATTGGTAAGTCGCAATTTACTTTGCTGCAAGGACTTACAAAGTTGCGTCAAATAGCTAATCACCCCTTGCTAATTAATCCAGATTTTGAGGGTGAAAGTGGCAAGTTTTTGGAGGTTACAGAAATGGCCAGAACCGCCATGGCAGAGGGACATAAAGTGTTGGTTTTCTCCCAATTTGTTAGTCAGTTAACTATTTATCGGAATTGGTTCAGCCAGCAAAAAATACCTTATTGTTATTTAGACGGAGCCATGAGCAGCGAAGCCAGACAAGCAGCTGTGCAGCAATTTCAAGAAGGTGATTTCCCTTTCTTTTTAATATCTTTAAAAGCGGGTGGCTTCGGTTTGAACCTAACCAAGGCAGATTATGTATTTATGCTAGACCCTTGGTGGAACCCTGCCGTGGAAAGGCAAGCTATTGATAGAGCCCATCGAATTGGACAAACCCAACATGTTTTTATCTATAAATTTATAAGTAAAGATACCGTAGAAGAAAAGATTTTAGCATTGCAAGAAAAAAAGAAATTACTTGCAGATAATATTATTGAAACAGATGAGTCTATTTTTAAACAAATAGATGTAGATGAAATTATGGAATTATTGAACTAACAATTGCTATGAAAAATAAAAGAGAAGAATTAATTCAACTAAGAGAACAAGCTTTATTAGGAGGAGGAGAAGATAGAATTGCCTCACAACATAAGAAGGGTAAATTAACGGCCCGTGAGCGCATTCATTTTTTTATGGATGAAGGTAGCTTTGAAGAAATAGGTGCTTTTGTACAACATAGAAGCTCCGATTTTGGAATGGAAAAACAGAAGTTCTTGGGCGATGGTGTGGTTACAGGATATGGAACCGTAAATGGGAGATTAACTTACGTTTTTTCTCAAGATTTTACCGTTTTTGGTGGCTCTCTTTCTGAAACCCACGCAGAGAAAATTTGTAAATTAATGGATTTAGCCATGAAAAATGGGGCTCCTATCATTGGTTTAAATGATAGTGGCGGTGCGCGTATTCAAGAGGGAGTGGTAAGTTTAGGTGGTTATGCCGATATCTTTTATAGAAATACTTTGGCCTCTGGCGTAATTCCTCAAATTTCGGCAATTATGGGACCTTGCGCTGGTGGCGCAGTATACAGTCCTGCCATTACCGATTATATCCTGATGGTTGAGAATAGTAGCTATATGTTTGTAACCGGACCAAATGTTGTAAAAACAGTTACGCATGAAGAAGTAAGCAGTGAAGATTTAGGAGGAGCAAGTGTGCATAGTACCAAAAGTGGTGTAGCACATTTTACAGCAGCAAATGAAATAGAAGCCATTCAAAAATTAAAAAAATTATTGAGCTATATTCCGCAAAACTGTGAAGAAAAAGTGCCTCAATTGGCTTATGAAAGTGGAGATGAACGTAGACCTAAATTAATGGATATAATTCCAGAAAGTTCGAACCAGCCTTATGATATTAGAGAAGTAATCTCGGAGGTGGCAGATGAAGATAGTTTTTTTGAGGTGCACAAAGATTTTGCAGAAAATATAGTGGTAGGTTTTGCTAGGTTAGGTGGTAAGAGTATCGGTATTGTTGCCAATCAGCCAGCTTTTTTAGCTGGGGTTTTAGATATCCATTCTTCTCAAAAAGCAGCTAGGTTTGTGCGTTTCTGCGATTGCTTTAATATACCATTATTGGTTTTTGAAGATGTGCCAGGATTTTTACCAGGTACAGACCAAGAGTGGAATGCCATTATTACCAATGGGGCCAAACTGTTATTTGCATTTTGTGAGGCTACGGTGCCAAGAGTAACTGTAATTACCCGCAAGGCTTATGGTGGTGCTTATGATGTAATGAATAGCAAACATATTGGTGCTGATATGAACTTTGCATGGCCAAGTGCCGAAATTGCGGTTATGGGTGCAAAAGGTGCTGCCGAAATTATATTTAAGCGTCAGATAGATCTATCTGAAAATAAAGAAGAGGCATTAAAAGCAAAAGAGCAAGAATATGCCACCTTGTTTGCGAATCCCTACAGAGCAGCAGAACGAGGGTTTATTGATGCTGTAATTTTGCCCGAAGAAACCCGCGAAAAACTCATTAAAGCATTTGCCATGTTGGAAAATAAAGTAGTAAACTTACCTAAGAAAAAGCATGGAAATATTCCGCTTTAAAAAGTTTAACCCATTTGTTTTCTTAAGGCATGGTATTTGTTAAATCTTCTAGTATGAAAAAAAGTTTTTTAAACCTCGTATTCGTTTTATTCGGGCTGAACCTATTGGCTCAACAAACAAAAATACTTAGCTCCAAAATTATAAGTGTAGATATTTTTAGGAATGAAGCGCAAATAAAAAGAGAAGCAAGAGTAGCTCTTGAGCCTGGAGAGTTTGAGCTGGTTTTTGAAAAGATATCATCTAAACTTTCTTCAGAATCGATAGAAGTTTTAGCCCCGGAAGGCGTAGATGTTTTATCTGTTTCTAAAAAGAATTACTATTTAACTGAAGAAGATAAGCCAGCTGAAATTATTGCATTGCAAGATTCTATTCAAATTGTAAAAGACCAATTGAATAATCTTCGTTGGGAGAGAGAAGCCGTTCAAATTCAGAAAGATTTATTGTTATCAAACAAACAAATTGGTGGAAACGGAGTGGGTGTTAAAGCCGATGAATTAGAGGATGTGTTAGGTGTTTTTCAACGAAAGCTATTGGAGTTTAAATTAGAAAATAGCAGGATAGAAAAAAGTGAAAAGGAGTTGTTGCTTATTAAAACGATTCTGGATAAACAATATAACGAGTTTAACAGCGGTAAAATTGGATTAAACAATCAAATTTTGGTTCAGGTTAAGGTGAACAAATCTATACCTCAGGCGAAATTTGAGTTGCAATATATGGTTCGAGGTGTTTCTTGGAAGCCTTCTTATGATATTCGTGTAAAAGATTCTCAATCGCCCATTCAGTTTGTTTTAAAGGCTGGAATTACCCAAAGCACGGGCGAAAATTGGAATGGTGTATCCATGAAATTGAGCTCTGCTAATCCACAAATAGGAGGTAATAAGCCTGATTTAAACACACAGTTTATTTCTTTGAGTGATCCTATTGTATATAAAAATCTTAAAAAACAAAGAACAAATAGTTCTTATGAAACGGGTGAGGGAGATGGATACGCAGCACTCGAAGTGGCCGCTGCGCCTTTTTCTGCAGGCATAGAACAAACTATGCTGAGCCTTAACTTTGATGTGAAGGGACTTGCTTATGTTCAATCTGATAACAAACTGCACCATGTTGAGCTGAGCAATTTTGTTTTGCCTGCCAATTTTGGATTTGCGGCTGTTCCAAAATTAAGCGAGGATGTTTTTGTTACCGCTACTGTTGAAAATAATGATTTAATAACCCAATTAAGTGGTGAAGCCAGCATTTATATGAATGGAACCTTTGCAGGGAAAACCCAATTATATCCTCAAAATTCGGATTCATTATTATTAACTTTGGGTAAAGATAGAAGGTTAGGCATAAGAAGAGAGAAGGTAAAAGATAAGAACAGTAAATCGCTATTTGGTTCAAACAAAAAGGAATTACAAACCATAGAACTTACCCTCAATAACACAGCTAAGGAGTCTATTGAAGTTAAAGTTGAAGACCAAATTCCAGTGAGCACCAACAATGAGATTACTGTTAAATTGCTTTCTCAAGATGGAGCAAGTTATGTGGCCGAAACAGGCAAATTAATTTGGAATGTTAAGTTAGCTCCTAAACAAGTGAAGAAAATTAGATTTAGTTTTGAAGTAAGCTACCCATCTGAAAAGATTTTAAATGGATTTTAAACAATAAACTTAAATAACATGAATAAATTAACAACAATTTTATTATTGACTTTTCTAGGAATAGCCAATATTACTTGGTCTCAAATTAACTCTTCTACTACGCTAAAAGACTTAAATAAAAAGGTGTCTACAACCAATACCAAGCAGGCTGTTTCTACAGTAAAAAACACCAGTACAGCGGGTGTTTTAAGTGCCTTGGATAATCAGCTTAAAAATAAATTTAAATTAGATGGGGTAAAATCTGAACTATCTGGCGAAACATTAAAAGTAAGGGCAGCTAGCGCTGCTTATGCTAAATTGCCAGCTTCTTTAAGAAATACACAAGGGAATAGAGTATTAGATGCTACCACCCAAATGTTGAGCGGAGATGCCACATTAAAATCGTTAAATGTAAAAACAGTAGCGATAGATATGGTGCGAGATATGAGTGTAGGTAAAGTTATACAATCATTCTCAAAAACTGTAGCCAAATAGTGTAAATCAAATACCGCGTTATGGGATTAAAATCTTTGTTGGCAAAGCCTTTTGCTAAGTGGGTTACAAAAAATGTGAAATTGGAAAGTATGCAGGCGCTTACTTTTCAGGATAAATGGTTACACACCTTGCTTAAGGAGGCTGCTCAAACTCAATTTGGCAAAGATCATGGATTTGATAAGATTCGCAATTACGATGATTATAAAAGACAAGTTCCCATTCGCGATTATGAGGCATTAAGACCCTATATGGATAGAGTGGTTGCAGGTGAGGTAGATATTACTTGGCCAGGTAAACCCCTTTATTTTGCCAAAACATCTGGAACTACCAGTGGGGTAAAATATATTCCGATTAGTAAAGAATCTATTTCGTACCATATTAATTCGGCCCGCAATGCTTTGCTAGCTTATATTGATGAAACTGGAAACGCCGATTTTGTGGATGGTAAACTCATCTTTTTATCAGGTAGTCCGGTAATGGACAAAAAAAATGGAATATTTACGGGTAGATTAAGCGGGATAGTAAATCACCATGTTCCAGGTTATTTGAGGAAAAATCAAATGCCAAGTTTTGCAACCAATTGCATAGAAGATTGGGAAGAAAAAGTAGCCAAGATTACAGAAGAAACATTGAAGGAAAATATGACTTTAATTAGTGGTATTCCACCTTGGGTTCAGATGTATTTTGATTTGGTTCAGGCCAAAACGGGCAAGTTAATTAAAGACGTTTTCCCAAACTTTAATTTGTTTGTTTATGGTGGCGTAAATTTTGAGCCATATCGAAAAAAAATTGAATTTAGTATTGGAAAAAAAGTAGACACCATAGAAACCTATCCTGCTTCGGAGGGCTTTATTGCTTACCAAGATTCTCAAGTAGAAGATGGTTTGTTGTTGCTAACTAATAATGGTATTTTTTATGAGTTTATTACTGCCGAATCTTTTTACCATGAAGAACAAGAACGGGTTTCATTGGCAGATGTAATATTGGATACTAATTATGCCATTATACTCAATACAAACGCAGGTTTATATGGCTATAATATTGGAGATACAGTTAAATTTGTTTCATTAAATCCATATAAAATAAAGGTTACTGGTAGAATAAAGCATTTTATTTCTGCCTTTGGCGAACATGTAATTGGAGAGGAAGTAGAGTATGCCATGTTTAAAGTTTGTGAGAAATATGGAGCGCGAGTGGTTGAGTTTACGGTTGCCCCACAGGTAAATCCACCCGAAGGCGGATTGCCTTATCATGAATGGTTGGTTTCATTTGAAAAAGAGCCAACAGATACCAAATCTTTTGCAGGGGAATTGGATTTAGCCATGCAAGAAAAGAATATTTATTATAAAGATTTAATTGTAGGCAATATTTTACAGTGCCTAAAAATAAAGGTATTGGCACCGGATGCTTTTATCCAATATATGAAAACTCAGGGTAAATTGGGTGGGCAAAATAAGGTTCCTAGACTGAGTAATGACAGGAAAATTGCTGATGCATTAACGGCATTGTAAGCATTGAATTGAAAAAGATTTTTATGGAAAATGAAAAGAAAAAAATAGCCATTTTAGGCAGTACTGGTAGTATTGGAACACAAGCTTTAGAAATTGTTTCGGAGCAATCTGATTTTTTACAAGTAGAGGTTTTAACGGCTAATTCGAATGCTGATTTATTGATAAAACAAGCTATTGCCTATAAACCCAATCATGTTGTTATTGCCGATGAATCTAAATATTTACAAGTGAAGGAAGTTTTAGATCCTTTGGATATTAAGGTTTTTGCAGGAAATAAAGCCATCGAAGAATTGATGGAAATTACCGAAGCAGATACAGTTTTAACTGCCATGGTTGGCTACAGTGGCTTATTACCAACCATAAAAGCCATAGAAAATAAAAAACGAATTGCCTTAGCCAATAAAGAAACATTGGTGGTTGCCGGTGAAATTATTACACAACTTTGTGCCGAAAATCACGTAGATATTATTCCTGTTGATTCTGAGCATTCTGCCATTTTTCAATGTTTAGTTGGTGAATCTTTGGATGCTTTAGATAAAATTATTTTAACGGCATCAGGTGGTCCGTTTAGGGGTAAAAAGCGCGATGATTTGTTAGAGGTAACGAAGCTACAAGCCTTAAAACACCCCAATTGGAGCATGGGAGCAAAAATTACCATAGACTCTGCAACCCTTATGAACAAAGGCTTAGAGGTTATAGAAGCAAAGTGGTTATTTGGGCTGAACCAAAAGCAAATAGAAGTAGTGGTGCACCCACAATCTATTATTCATAGCATGGTTGAATTTACAGATGGTAGCATCAAAGCGCAAATGGGTTTGCCAGACATGAAATTGCCTATTCATTATGCCTTTTTCTTTCCCGAACGCAAACTAAGTTCTTTCCCACGGATGCGTTTTTCGGATATACAACAATTAACTTTTGAGATGCCAGATCCCATTACATTTAGAAATTTGGGTTTGGCTTATGAAGCCATGGATAAAGGTGGAAACATGGCCTGCATTTTAAATGCTGCCAATGAAATTGCTGTGGATGCCTTTTTAAAGGATAAAATTAAGTTTTTACAAATTGCAGAACTAAATGAAAAGTGTATGAACCAAGTTGGGTTTATTCAAAAGCCTAATATTCAGGATTACATTAACACAGATTTGGAAACTAGAAGAATAGCTCAACAATTGTTAGGTTAATTGGTTATTATTGCAAACTATTTAAGGGATTATATTACTGTATGCAAACACTTATTATGACGGCTCAATTAATTTTGGGCATTTCTATATTGGTTATTCTTCATGAATTTGGACATTATTTAGCCGCTAGGGCTTTTGGCATTAAAGTAGAGAAGTTCTATTTGTTTTTTGATGCATGGGGCGTAAAATTATTATCGTTTAAAGTGGGTGATACCGAGTGGGGTATTGGTTGGTTGCCTTTAGGTGGTTATGTTAAAATTGCTGGAATGATTGATGAAAGCATGGATAAAGAGGCGATGAAAAAAGCACCTGAACCATGGGAATTTAGAAGTAAACCAGCTTGGCAACGCCTGATTGTTATGATTGGTGGGGTAGTGGTAAACATCGTTACAGGTATTGTGATTTTTGCCATGATGAGCTACGCTTATGGCGAGAAGTATATCAAAAATGAATCGGTAAAAAATGGGATAGTACCTTCTGAACTAGCCAAAGAATATGGATTTCAGGTAGGAGATAAATTGATTTCGGTAAATGGAGCAAATATTGCTCGTTTTGAAGATGCCCTAAAAATTAAGCATATTTTGGGTGAAGGAGTTTCTTATCAAGTTGAAAGAAATGGCACTCAAATGGAAATTGCCATACCAAGTGATTTTGTAAAGAAATTTGGTGATGAAAAGAAAGACTTCTTTTTGCCACGTATGAGCTTTTTTGTTAATGAGATTACACCGGGCTACAATGCTGCCAAAGCAGGATTATTGGTAGGAGATGTGATAACGCAAGTGAACGATACTGCCTTTAAATTCTTCGACGAATTTCAAGGAATTTTGAAAAAATTTAGCAACCAGGAAGTGGTTTTTCATGTAATACGTGGAGCCGAAACAGTACAATTAAAAGTGCAAGTTGATGAAGCAGGTAGGGTTGGGTTCAAACCAGATTCAAAAGATTTTGAATATGAAGTAGTGAATTATTCTTTCTTTGGGTCATTTCCAGCCGGGTATAATAAAGCTGTAGAAACGATAGATGCTCAAATTAAAGGCTGGGCCAAAATTTTTAAGGGCGACATTGCCGTAAATAAAGCGGTTCAAGGTCCAATAGGAATTGCAAAATTCTATGGAGGAGAGTGGATATGGAGTAGATTTTGGATGTTAACCGCCCTTATTTCTTTGGGTTTAGCGTTTATGAATATTTTACCCATTCCGGCTTTAGATGGCGGACATGTTATATTTCTTTTGGTAGAAATGGTAATTGGCAGACCCTTAAGTGAAAAGTTTTTAGAAACAGTTCAATACATTGGAATGATTCTCTTGTTAACTTTAATGGTGCTCATTTTTGGCAACGATATTTGGGGTTTGTTGAAATAAAGGGAATTTTAGCCTTTTAATTGCTTGCTGTTAAGCTTAAATTTGTTGAAATTTAACAAATGCAACTTACATCCTTAACAGCCATTTCTCCCATTGATGGACGATACCAGAAACAAACCGAATTACTAGGCAATTACTTTAGCGAGTTTGCTTTAATTCGGTACAGAGTATGGGTAGAAGTACACTATTTTATTGCCTTAGTTAAGCTACCATTGCCGCAATTGGCGGGCAAAGTATCTGATTTGCAATTAGAGTCACTAAAAGGTATTTATGAAAACTTTAGCTTGGAGCAAGCAGAGCGGATTAAAGAAATTGAACGTACTACCAACCACGATGTAAAAGCCGTAGAATATTTCTTAAAAGAGCAAATGGAATTAATTGGATTGCAAGCCGCATCCGAGTTTATTCATTTTGGATTAACCTCACAAGATATCAACAATACCGCTATTCCTATGAGCTTAAAACATGCCATAGAAGGAGTGATTTTACCAAGTCTTTGGCAAGTGTTACATATTATGGAGTCGCAGGTTTTGGCCTGGAAAGATATCCCTATGTTGGCCAGAACCCATGGTCAGCCTGCCTCCCCAACCCGATTAGGTAAGGAGTGGGAAGTATTTGTTAGTAGAATAAAAGTTCAATTGGAGCAAGTAAATGCCCTTACTTATCCCGCTAAATTTGGGGGAGCAACGGGTAATTTTAACGCACACATTGTTGCCTATCCGCAAATAGATTGGTTAAATTTTGCCAATCAATTTTGTAAAGATCTTGGCCTGAACCGATCGCACCCAACCACACAAATTGAGCATTACGATAATTTGGCCGCATTGTTCGACGCTTTTAAAAGGATTAATACCATTTTATTGGATTTTTCGAAAGACGTTTGGCAATATGTGGCCATGGATTACTTTAAGCAAAAATTAAAAGAAGGTGAAGTAGGTTCTAGTGCCATGCCGCACAAAGTAAACCCAATTGATTTTGAAAATGCAGAAGGTAATCTGGGCTTAGCCAATGCCTTGCTTGAACATTTATCGGCTAAATTACCCATATCTAGGTTACAAAGAGACCTTACAGATAGCACCGTTTTACGGAATATTGGTGTGCCATTTGGACATATACTTATTGCCTTTAAATCCTTAGAAAAAGGCTTGAATAAGTTGTTGTTAAATGAAGATAAGTTGGCCATAGATTTGGAGAATAATTGGGCAGTAGTGGCAGAAGCTATACAAACAGTGTTGCGTAGAGAGGGTTTTGAAAAGCCCTATGAAGCTTTGAAAATGCTAACCAGAAAAAACGAGGCCATTACACAGCAGGCAATCCGTGAATTTATAAATGCCTTGCCCGTTAGTGAGGCAATTAAAGCTGAATTACATTTGATAACACCCCAAAACTATACTGGATTATGAGAAAATCACTATTAGGAATTATTTGCTTTTTGGTTGTAGCTATGTCATGTGAAGAGCCCATTCCACATGTTTTAATAGATGATTATGATACGGTGGCAGTGGCACCACCGAGTAAATCTATAGATGACTACGAGGGAACTATTCCAGGTTTAGACGCCAAGGTGATTGATTACACCTTGCCAAATCCCTACCAACATGTGAAGCAACTTTTTAGAGACAGTACAATAGCGCCAAGTTGGGACGATGCAGGTTTTCCAAATGCAAAGGCTTTTATTATATTTTTCAAGAATTTTCAGTGGGAAGTGGCCGATAGAAATAAAGAGAAAATAGCTTCTTACATCGATTTCCCCATTCGTGTTTCGAAAGATAAAAAATCATTTTTAAAAGACTTCGACTCTATTTTTTCACCTGAATTTGTGCTCGAAATATCAGATCAAGATCCCTCCGAAATTTACCGCGACCAAAAAGGGGCTATGATAGGACACGATGGTCAAATTTGGTTCAAGATGAAAAAAGGAAAGTATAGAATTATAGAAATTAATCCATAGGTATGGAAGGCTTTTTAGATATACAATCTCCACAAATTTGGGATTTATTAAACAAGTTAAATCCGGATACAAGCGCATTGTGGGGCACCATGACTGCCCAACACATGGTAGAACATTTAATTATTCCGATTAAAATTGCTAGGGGAGAATTTCAAGTAAGCTTGGCTACACCCGAAGAAAAAGTAGAGCGGGTAAAAAACTTAATGTTGTTGAGTGCAGCACCCTTAAAAAAAGGATTTGCTGCACCGTTTTTACCAGAAGGACTCATGCCTTTAAAGTATGAAGATTTACCTACAGCCATAAAAGCCTTACAATCTGAGCTTGACTTGTTTTTTAGTTTTTTTCAGGATAATCCAAGTAGCACAGCCATTCATCCTGTTTTTGGTTCTCTAGGCAAGGAGGAGTGGTATCTTTTTCAGAGCAAACATTTTACACACCATTTGAGTCAATTTGGTCTTTATTGATTGAATTTGTGTGATTGTTTGGAATTTAAGTTGAATTCTTACATCTTTGCACCCCCGGAAAAGGAGAACCGGGGATTTAAAAACAAAATTTGATATGTCAGTAAAAATTAGATTACAACGTCATGGACGTTCTAAATCACCTTTTTACCACGTAGTGGTGGCGGATTCGCGTGCTCCGAGAGATGGTAAGTTTATCGAGAAAATTGGTTCTTATCTTCCTCAAACGCAGCCTGCAACTATTGAGCTCGACTTAGATCGTGCTACTTACTGGTTAGAAAATGGTGCTCAACCAACCGACACTTGTCGTGCCATCCTTTCATACAAAGGAGCATTAATGAAGAGTCATTTAGCAGTTGGTGTAAGAAAAGGTGCTTTAACACAAGAACAAGCCGATGCAAAATTTGAAGCTTGGGTAAGTGATAAAGAAAACAAAGTAAAAACCCACGTAGATCGCGTTAAAATGACTGCAGCACAAGTTGCTACAGCTAAATTAGCAGAAGAAGCAAAGGTTAACCAAGCTCGTTTAGAGAAAATTGCGGCTAAGGCTGCGGCTGCAGAAGCTGCTGCTAATCCTGCTCCTGAAGCGGAAGAAGTTGCCACAGAAGAAGCTGCCGATGCACCTGCTGCAGAAGAAGCTACTGAAACCCCTGCTGAATAATTATTACCTTGAAAACAATCCAAAGAGAAGACTTCCAAGAGGTAGGTTCTGCGGTTAAAGTTCATGGCACAAAAGGCGAGCTTAAGTTTGTACTTACGCAAAACTTTAAAATAAAAGAATGGGCTTTTCTCGAATTTCGAGGGAAGCCCGTTCCTTTTTATATTGAGCATACCAAGGCAGAATTTGCAGATGAAATGATTATGAAGCTCCGCAGTATTGACTCTGTTGAACAAGCAAGCACCTATATTGGAAAACCTCTTTTAATGCTTGCCAAACAAGTTAAGATGGTGAAAAATGCCAACGATTGGAACCTAGAAGGATATTCTATGGTGGATGAGCAAATGGGTGAATTAGGCATCATTACAGGTATAATAGACAATACCTACCAATCTTTGGCTTTGGTAAATTATCAAGGCCGCGAAATTATGGTTCCTTTAGTAGATGAAATTGTATTAGAAATAAACGACAAGAAAAAGGAAGTGTTTGTGGCCATTCCTGATGGTTTATTAACACTTAATTAATCTTGTGGAAAGCTTAGTTTTTGTAAGGTTTTGCCATATTTTTGGGTAAATCCTACCACTCCCAAAGTAACACAAGCTCCAAATATTACCGAATTAGCTGCACCCAAATACTTGGCTGCCAATCCACTTTCGAAGGCACCAATTTCATTGGATGAGCCAATAAATATGGTGTTAACTGCCGATACCCTTCCGCGCATATGATCTGGAGTATGTAATTGCAAAATGTTTGACCTAACTACCACACTGATGCTATCAAATGCACCACTTAAAAATAGCACAAAAAGGGAAAGGTAAAAGTTGGTAGAAAAGCCAAATAATAGCATACACAATCCAAAAGCGCCTACCGCTCTTATAAGCACAATGCCTGCTCTATCTATATTTTTTCGTAAAGATAAAATGGTCATCATTATTACTGCACCTGCGGATGGTGCTGCTCTTAAAAGGCCTAAACCTTCCGGACCTGTATTTAATATTTCGTTTGCAAAAATGGGTAAGAGGGCAGTGGCGCCCCCAAACAGTACGGAGAATAAATCGAGGGAAAGGGCTGTAAAAATAATTTTATTATGGTAAACAAATGAAATACCTTCCTTCAATCTAGCTATAATTTTTTCTGTTGGTTTAGGTTTTGGTTCAAACCGAATTTGTATTTGAAACAAGGATAGGAGGGCAAAACCAGCTAAAATTAGGATGAGCCAGAAGCTATTATTTAAACCAAGGTATGCATAAGAAAACCCGCCCAAAGCTGGCCCGGCAACAGAGGCAAATTGCCAAGTAGTGCTATTGAGTGTGCCCGCGTATGTGAGCAATTCTTTGGGTACAATTTGAGAAATAGTGGCAAAAGAAGAGGGGGCGTAAAAGCCACGGGCAAAACCACTTAAGCAAATAAATGCATAAACCCAGGGCAGGTTTACAGCATGGTTCCCTGATTGGTGAAGGGCATAAAATATGCCCATAGAACTAAGAATGATAACTCCTAGGCTAATTAATAAGATAATTTTTCTATTGTAAATGTCGGCAATATGGCCAGCATATAAGGCAATAGAAATGGCTGGAATAGCCTCCGCCAAACCAACTAAGCCTAAAGAAAAAGCACTGCCGCTAATTTTATAAACTTCCCAGCCAATAATTACCGCTTGAATTTGGAGAGCAAGCGTTAAGAATAGTCGTGTACTAAGAAAGTAGCGAAAGCTAGGAATAGCTAAAGCTGCTTTGGAGGAGGTGTTCGACATTAATTTTTACGAAATAACCATTTAAATAATTCTTTGTAGCTAGGTTTTTTTCCATAGGTTAAAATACCAATTCGGTAAATTCTTCCTGCAAACCAGGTTGTTGCCAAAAAGCCTATCACCATGCAGGCCATGGAGGCAATTATTTCTGAGGTTGGAACGCCAAAAGGTAGCCGTATCATCATAATAACCGGAGATGTAAACGGAATCATCGAGAGCCAGGTGGCCAGTTCGCTGCCCGGAGAATTAATAACAGATTGGGCAATGGCAATTGAAAAAATGAGTGGCATAGTGATGGGCAACATAAATTGTTGGGTATCGGTTTCATTATCTAC
>JAUYMZ010000139.1 GCA_030699355.1 Bacteroidota bacterium
TGTATCTAAATATTTTTCTTCTTTGGTAAGCTTAGCCGGGGCCGTTGTAAACTCAGAATTACTACCCATATTCCCCGTAAATCTTAGTCCGTAACCTATTCCAAATTTTTTCTTGCTTCCCAAGTGATGCATGTGAAAGGCAGAGGCAGAAATGGCACTTTGTTTTCCATTAGAAGAAAAATTAAGGTCGGCATGATTATCTTTTGATAAAAATTGCGCCTTACCCAAAAACGGAGCAGCCAACAGGGCGCTCATAATCAATGTTTGAATTGCTTTCATTCGTTCACTTGTGTTATTGTTTAATAAATTTAACTTTAAAAATTTGCTCCTCATTGTTCAAGGCCAAAAAGTAAACGCCTTGGTTCAGCCCGCTTATGCTTATTTGATTCAACTGTAATATCGCTCCTTGCTGAACCAAAACACCTTGCAAAGAATAGATTTTATATTGTTGAAAGGTATTTTTGGAATCTTCTAAATGCAATACCTCTTGAGCCGGATTGGGATATACTTTTACCTCCGAAAAATAAGGCAACTCTATGCCACTTAACATTCCAAAATGTGCCGATTTTTCGGCTTGTATGAGCGACTTATTGCTAGCATTATTGATTACGGCTATAGCATATAAATCGGCACTACCCCAAATAGACTCTCTCAATACTTTCGAAGTTAACACAAGTGAATCGCCGGCCATAGCTGGCAAGTTTACGGCAAGTCCGCCAGCCGCATAAACACTTTTTCTAAATACATTGCGGTGTGTTTGCTCCCCATTATTGGCAGCATAATTCACCGTTTCATTGGCCAAAGCAACAAATACATTGGCTGTGCCCATCATATTAGTTGCCACTGTCTTTATAATGGTTTCTACCTCCACCGAATCGCCTATAAACTTACCGCTTATTTTTATTTCAAAATCGCTTGTTTGATTTTTATAGGAATCAAAAATAGCTGAACTCCCATAATTAGTAGATGCGCTAATGGGGTTGCCATTAATCACAATTCTAGGGGTTGAACCAAATACACCAAGATACTGTGCCCTGGCATCGTTTTCTGATTTATTTTGCCTGTTAAAAAAACATTGGCTATAAGGCAAACTTGGGTGAATAGAAATTTGTAAAACATCTTGTTGCGCTGCCACATTTGCAAAAAAACCGGGGTTTCTATTGGCACAAACGCTGCAAAAGGTATTGGTAAAATGCTCCACCAAAATTTTTCTTGGCACTTGACTATTTGCGTTTGAAATACCCAACAAAATGGCTAAAATAGAGAATAAGATTTTCATGCTTTTAATTTTAATTTAGCATTAGTAAGTCTTATGCCAAAAACCTTACAAAAATTTGTGTAAAATTTTAAATAAAAACAATAAACAATTGAATTTCAGAAACCTTAATTAATTTTCTGTTTCGGCTATTTTCAACTTTTCCCGTATCTGTTGCTGGGTACTTTCTATCATTTGAGCAGAAGGCGCTGCAGTCATTTTTCTTTTAATAACGGCATGAATCAACTCACTTTGTTTGGCGTAAATAGCACATACTTTACAAAGAACTAAATGAATAGCCAACTTCATTTTATTGGCTAAACCAATAGACTTTTCGCGTCTCATTTCAACCATTGCGGTTGCTTCCTTACATGTAATCATCACCCCCATTATTATCTCCAACTTTTTTCCAAACAATTTCGCATTAATAATTTTGCCCTATGAATGATTTGCCAATAATTGGTATCATTAATTTGCAAAACCTGACAAATTTCTTTTGCCTTTGAACCAAATATATATTTTTGAAGGAGGGCATCGCGCCAACTTACAGGCAAATTATCCAAACAAACTTGGTAAACCTTTAAAAAACTCGGATTATCTAATAAATGCTTTTCATTTTCCCATTGGGTAAAAGTTTGTTCTTTATGCCATTGACCAGATTCTAGAAAAATCTCATCGGATAGCAGCTCTGCATTTAAAGATTCTACGCCCAAGCGAGCCGACTTTTTAAAGTTATCGTTTATCTTATTATTTAAAATGCCAAACAGCCAAGTTATAGGCTCACTTTCTCCTTTAAATTGCGCTAGTTTTTCAAAAGCCACTAAAAATGTATCTTGAACCAAATCTTTGGCAACTTCTTCGTCTCTACATTTTGCGCAGGCCCAATGCAATAGCTTTGCTGTATAAGACGATATCCATGTTTGAAGGATTTCTTGTTTCTGTGCGAGGGTATATTCTTTCAAAAGATGCTACTATTAAAAACAAATATAGAAATCTAGCTCAAAATAGGAAACATACCTTGTTTTTTACAAAACTTTTATACCTTGTGTTAAAATTCAACACATGAAAAATGCCAGAAGAAGGTTTTTAAAACAAAGCAGTTTAGGGCTTATTGGCAGCCTTGGCATGCCAGCCATGCTCGAAAACTTACATGCTTCGCCATTGCCCAAACAAGAAGAAAGCATTGAACCAACAGATGAAAAGTTTTGGAAATTGGTTCGACAACAATTCCCACTTAATAAGGAATGGGCGTATTTAAACAATGGCACCATGGGACCATCGCCTTACCCCGTAATAGAGGCCGTACACAAAGGCATGATGGATGGTGATGTGTATGGAAACTATGGAGGTTGGGAAAATACACATGGCAAAATTGCCCATTTTGTTGGTGCCCACGAAGATGAAATTGCCCTTACCCACAATGTTACAGATGGCATTAATATTGCCTGTTGGGGCTTGCCACTTAAAAAAGGTGATGAAGTAATCTTAACAACCCACGAACATGTTGGCAATGCATTTCCTTGGCTGAACCGACAACAATTACATGGTATTAAAATAAAAGTGTTTACGCCAGCTTCCACTGCTGCCGAAACCTTAGACCGAATTAAAGCACTATACACCAAAAAAACCAAGGCCATTGCTGTGCCACATATTCCTTGTACCATTGGCCAAATTTTGCCCGTAAAAGAAATATGTACTTGGGCCAAAGAAAAGGGAATATTCTCTTTTATAGACGGAGCACACGGACCAGGAATGTTGCTGTTAGACCTTCACCAAATGGGCTGCGATGTTTATGCTTCTTGTTGCCATAAATGGATGTTAGGACCAAAAGGAACAGGTTTCTTATACGTTCGGAAAGATTTTCAAGATACGCTTCAAACCTATTTTGTAGGTGGTGGCAGCGATAACGCCAAATGGAACATGGCTAGTAATCCCATTCAAATGGGTACTTATGCCAATAATGCACACCGATATTATGGAGGAACACAAGGATTGGGATTGTATAAAGGCGTAGATGCGGCCATTCAGTTTATAGATAATATTGGCATGGAAAATATTTATGCACGCATTAATTATTTAGGCAAATACACCCAAGATGCCTTGCTTAATTTGGGCGAAAAAATTGAATTGTTAACGCCCACAGAACAAGCCTCTCGCTGCGCGGTAAATGGGTTCAGGATTAAAGGATTTGATTTCTCTAAATTCTATGCTAAGTGCGCCGACCAAAAGATAAGAATTAGGATGGTAGCAGAAAACGACATCAATTGTGTGCGGGTTTCTACCCACATTTATAATAATCCAAGTGAGGTGGATAGATTTATTGAAATAGTAAAAAAGGAAATTTAAACCAACCGTGATTTATATAACTTTTTACGATTAAAGTATAACTCCTATGTTAAGGTAACTTTCTATTCTTGTAGAGAGAAACAGATATTTATGAAGTTGTATATAAAATATATGGTTAGCAATTGCTGCAAACTCATGGTTAAAGAAGAATTTTCTAAGTTAGGCTTAAGAATTTCATCCATTGAATTGGGCGAGTTGGAGGTTTTACAAAAAATATCTATCAGCAAATTCGATAAAATTAGGTCGGCACTATTAAAAAACGGCCACGAATTAATGGAAGATAAAAAAGCCATTCAAATTGAGCGGGTAAAAAATGCGGTTATAGATATGATTCATTATTCTACTGAATCACCAGAAGTAAACTACTCCAGCTATTTGGCCAACAAATTAGAATGCGATTACAATAATTTATCCGCCTTATTTTCGGAAGTAACCGGCACTACTTTGCAACAGTTTATCATCATAAACAAGGTAGAGCGCGCCAAAGAATTAATTATTTACAATGAAATGAGCATGAAAGAAATTGCCTACCAATTAAATTATAGCAGCGTACAACATTTCTCTAATCAGTTTAAGAAAACCACAGGATTGTCTCCCATATATTTTAAAGCACTTAAAAAGAAAAAGAGAACTGCTTTAGAACATCTATTAGAATCTACCCGTAACGAAGAGCAAAAACCAAAAACACGCAAAAAATCTGCACTTACAGCGTAAATAAACTCAACAAATCGTTCAATTCGTCGTATTCTTTTAAGCCAGTTTTTTCTTCATTTCCACCTGCCAAAACCAAGGCATAGGGTGCCAAATTAAGCAAGGTTTCTCTACTCATGGCTGAACCCAATGTTAGGTTCAGAAATACCTTGTGTTTTGCACAGATATCTTTCACAAAATCTAGGCTTACAGAAGTTGGCAAAACACCCTTTAGCTCAAATCCATCGGCATATTGTTGGTAAGCATCAATTTCGTTGCTAATAAAGTTAACATCTTTATGGCTCACATCAATCACTTTAATAATGGGTTTTCCAATAGCAGGTAATTCATCTGGCAACAAATTATTTTCGAGGGCTACCACATCCATATTAAGCAATTCACTTAAAGCTAACACTTCGTCTACCTCCTGCGCGCCAAAGTAGCCAATGGCATGCGAACCACTAATCCAATCTAAAATTTCTTTGGCTTTTATGGGTAATATAAATTGAGGCGAGCTTGGGTCGAAACAAAAACCCACATAAGAAATACCAGCTGCTGCAGCAAATCGGGCATCAGATAAGTTGGTAATGGGGTATAAAGAAAGTTTGGTAATGTAACTCATGGTAGCTTTATTTTCGTTTAAATACAGGCACATTGCTGCACGCTTCTCCGTACATAATGCTTTTGGCAACTGGCAATAAACCTGCGGTTATGGCCACATAAGCTTGGGTGGGAATAGGCTTTTCGCCGCAACCTTTTACAATTACCCTGGCATCTTTGTATTGCGAAAAATCTATTCCATTAATGGCTTCACAACACAATATTTCTTCTGCTATTTGGATCGAACCAAAGAAAAATCTTTTAGCATATGGCTGAACCGAAACGCCTAACAACATATACGCCCAAACAGGCACAATGGCATCTGCAGAACAGGTAAATACTACTATTTTATCTTTAAAATTGGTCCAATCATAAGCCTTTACATGTTCTCTAAAAGACTTTTCTTGCAGAATAAGTTCTCTAAACAACCACGGTTTTATATCTACTACTTCGAAGGGGGAATTGGGCAAAAAATCTTCTAGATTTAGGGTAATTAAACCAGAAGCTGCCACTTTATTTTCTATCAGTTCTACGCTCATTTTAAATACACATTTCTTTTTATTTCGCGCCTACTTAATACCTGCACCAAACTGGTATCAGATTTATTAAAAGTGCGCGAAACAAGGTAATAATTGCCTTGCAATAAAAACCCAAAATCTGCTTCGGCATTATTACTTCCCGACCTTTGATAATAGAGATACAAGTTACGGGCAATATCTTCGTATCGGGTGTATAAATAGATATCTGCCGACAGCCTATTATTGGTCTGAAAATCGTAGGTATACACAAACAAGCGACCATTAAATTGTGAGCTATCGCTTAAAACAATATCAGAAGCTTCCTTAGCAGGTGTTGGCGTTTCTGTGCGGGTGCAAGCCGCCAATAAAAACGGAAGTACAAACAATAAATAAGTAAGTTTTTTCATGAGTAGTTCTTTAAACTGGGCTCAAATTTATTTAATTTCACTGATTTTAACAGCATTCGTTCTTGATCTATCTGTTATGGGCATACTGGCAGTATTTATAATAATATCTCCTGTTTTTACGTAACCCATTTCTTTTAGCGAATCGTTGATATCGCCGATAGATTGGTCGGTACTCTCAAAACCTCTATACAAAAAGCCCCTAACACCCCAAACCAAACTCAATGTTTTTAATAAGCGAGGGTTGGTTGTAAATATAAAAATAGGCGCTTTTGGTCGGTACGATGACAAACGATAAGCAGAATATCCAGAGAATGTCATACCTACCACAGCCGCCGCCTTTAAGTGATCGGAGATACGCACTGAGGTAAACAAAATTTCATCTGAAATAAAGGTTGGCGAATTATCATCTGGGCGTTTGCCTTTAAAATAAGGAGCGTTGGTTTGTTGTTCTACGTGGGCAATGGTTTTTTGCATGGCACGTACACATAAATTTGGAAAAGCGCCAACAGAAGTTTCAGCACTTAACATTACCGCATCGGCACCATCCATTACCGCGTTGGCTACATCATTTACCTCGGCGCGGGTTGGCACTGGACTACTAATCATGCTTTCCATCATTTGAGTAGCAATAATTACCGGTTTAGAAAGTTCTATACATTTTTTTACAATGGCTTTTTGCAATACGGGCACCTGTTCCATGGGCATTTCAACACCCAAATCGCCACGTGCCACCATAATACCATCTGCAACCTGAATAATTCTATCCATATTAATAATGGCTTCAGGCTTTTCAATTTTTGCAATTACACGCGGTTTCCATTCATTGAGGTCGATGATATTTTTAATAAAAATTAAATCATCGGCCGAGCGCACAAAACTTAGCGCCACCCATTCTACTTTATGTGTAAGACCAAATTTTAAATCATCCAAGTCTTTTTGCGTCATACTTGGAATCGACATTTTGGTATCGGGCAGGTTAAATCCTTTTTTGTTGGTTAAAAATCCGCCAGCAAGCACGCGGGTTTTTACTTCATTCTTTTTATTTGTTTCTAAAACTTCCAATTCTAGCTTGCCATCATCCAACAAAATGCGTTCACCTTTTTTAATGTCTTTGGGTAAACTATCAAAGTTTACATAAATTTTTTGGGCTGAACCTACGCATTTTTCTGTGGTAACCAACAATTCAGACCCAGTAACAAGTTCTATTCTGCCGTTTTCCATTTCGCCCACACGCAGTTTGGGTCCTTGTAAATCGAGCAACATACAAACATGCGTTCCAAGTTCCTCGTTTATGCGGTTAATATTATTAATAACAATCAAATGATCCTCATAAGAACCATGGGAAAAATTGAGCCTACACACATCTACACCTTCTTGGATAATAGATTTTAAATTCTCGTAGCTACTTGTTGCCGGACCGATGGTGGCAATTATTTTGGTTCGGTTAAATTTTATATCACTCATGTATTTTAGATAATCCAACTAATTTTTGACAATATTTTAGGGTTTGCAATGGGCGCCATAAACTGAATTCCGCTTAGTTGCATGCAAGAACGGGTAAACATTTTTTCATCAAAAAACTCAATTCCCCCTCTTACAATAAGCAAATAATCGAATTGTTTTAAGTCGTTAAACAAGCACAATCCAAACTCTTTATTTGCTAACAAATAGAAATCCAGATGGTTTTCCTCATCAAAATAGGCAAATTTTGAAAAGCTAATTTCCGATTTGGGGTTATAATCTGGCAAATCTAAATCGGCCACCCTTTCAAAATTTAACGATTCTACTTGGTTCAGGAAAAAAAGTAATTTACTTGCTTTATGATTTGAAACCAAACCAAAAAGCAGAAAGGATAAATCCTCTTCAACCTCCAATTGCAGCTTTTTCACAGTTACAAATTAAAGGAAATACTTTTTAATAAGTGAGATTATGAAATAAATTAGCCAAAGAAAACCAAAAGAATAGGCCATAAAATAATATTCAAAATGAAAACTTGCATTTTATTTCTAAAAAGTAGTTTATTTGCAGACTATTAAACCTTAAGAAAATGTCAGATATTAAAGGAAGAGTAAAGACCATTATTATGGACAAGCTAGGAGTTGAGGAAAGTGAAATCAACGACGAAGCAAGTTTTACAAATGATTTAGGTGCCGATTCATTGGATACCGTTGAGTTAATCATGGAATTTGAAAAAGAATTCAACATTGCCATTCCAGACGACCAAGCTGAAAAGATTGGAACTGTTGGACAAGCAATTTCCTACATTGAGCAAAATGTAAAAGGCTAATTAATATTAATTAACTAATTACTTATGCCAACCCGCAGAGTTGTTGTTACAGGATTAGGTGCATTAACACCCATCGGAAACACTTTAGAGGAGTATTGGGATGGATTATCAAATGGGGTAAGTGGCGCTGCGCTCACTACCCAATTTGATACTTCCAAATTCAAAACGCGCTTTTCTTGTGAAGTAAAAAATTTCGATCCAACACAATTTATTGACAAAAAAGAGGCCCGTCGTATGGACCGCTTCACTCAGTTTGCTATTGTTACTTCCGACGAAGCAATAAAAGATGCAGGCTTAGATGATACCATCAATAAAGACAGAGTTGGCGTAATTTGGGGCACCGGAATTGGAGGCTTACACACTTTCTTGAATGAGGTTACAGCCTTTGCTAAGGGTGATGGAACGCCAAGATTTAGTCCGTTCTTTATTCCCATGATGATTGGGGATATCTCTGCCGGTTTAATCTCTATCCGACATGGATATAGAGGTCCTAATTTTGTTACAGTAGCAGCTTGTGCTTCTTCTACCAATGCCATTGCGGATGCCTTCAATTACATTCGTTTGAACAAAGCCGATATTATCATATCGGGCGGTTCAGAGGCTTGTGTAAATGAGGCGGCTATCGGTGGATTTAATGCCATGAAAGCATTAAGTGAGCGTAACGATGATCCCGCTACAGCCTCTCGTCCTTTTGATTTAGACAGAGACGGATTTGTGTTGGGAGAAGGTGGCGGCGCACTCATTTTAGAAGAGTACGAACATGCAAAGGCACGTGGCGCAAAAATTTATTGCGAAATTATGGGTTGCGGTTTATCTGCAGATGCCTACCACATGACAGCCCCACATCCAGATGGATTGGGCGCTACCAATGTTATGAAATATGCCTTGGAAGATGCAGGCATGAAACCAGAAGACATTGACTATGTGAATGTACACGGAACTTCCACTCCGCTAGGAGACCCACAAGAAATTAAAGCTATTTTGTCTGTATTTGGCGAGCACGCGTACAACATGAATATCAGTTCTACCAAATCGATGACGGGTCATTTATTGGGCGGTGCGGGTGCTATTGAAACCATTGCTTGTATTTTAGCTATACACAAAGGAATAGTACCTCCTACCATTAATCATTTTACAGATGATCCAGCATTCGACCCACGTTTAAACTTAACGTTTAATAAAGCACAACACAGGGTTGTAAACGCTGCCATAAGCAATACTTTTGGCTTTGGTGGTCATAATGCCTCTGTAATTGTAAAAAGATTTGAACCCTAAACTTTGTTGAATCAATTGTTTTCTTTCTTTAGAACTAAAACGTCTGAACAGCGTGATTTAGCGATTAAAATTAAAAACATCACAGGTTTTACCCCAAGTAGGATAAAACCTTATGAACAAGCCCTGCGCCATCATTCCGTTTCAAAAACTATTCATGCCTCAGGCTCAAAAGATAGCAATGAGCGCCTAGAATTTTTGGGCGATGCTATGCTTAATGCCATTGTAGCCGAATTTTTATTTTTAAAATATCCATTCAAAGATGAAGGATTTTTAACCCAATTACGGTCGAAAATTGTAAGCAGAGAAAGTTTAAATGAATTGGCTATCAAAATTAATTTGAACCAATTGGTGGTTTATGATAAAAAAGCCCTACAAAATATTTCTTTAAGAAACAGCATATTTGGAAATGCCCTAGAAGCCTTTTTGGGAGCCATATTTCTAGATGCCGGTTTTGAAGGTTGTAAAAAATTTATTGTCGATAATCTTTTGAGATTTCATATTGATGTAGACAAATTGCAAAGTACTGAAACCAATTTTAAAGGTAGGTTGATAGAATTTGCCCAAAAGAATAACAAAATAATAGATTTTGAAGTGGAAGAAATTCCAGATGGCAAAAACAAAATTTACAAGATTAGCGTGAAGTACGATGGCGAAATAAAAGGAGAAGCGCAACACACCTCGAAGAAAAAAGCAGAACAAATGGCGGCTCAAAAATCATACGAAAACATTTTACCACAAGATTAAGCCATGCGCTATTTTATACACTTAGCCTATTTGGGAAAGAATTATCATGGCTGGCAAAAGCAACCTAATGCTGCGAGTGTTCAAGAAGAATTAGAAAATAAATTAAGTATCTTACTCAAAGAAAGTATAGAAGTAGTTGGCTGTGGCAGAACCGATACAGGCGTGCATGCCAAACAATATTACCTTCATGTAGATTTGGTTCAGCCCATTGATACCGAAAAAATTGGTTTCCAATTAAATGCTATTTTACCCAAAGACATTGCTGTTTATGAAGTATTTGAGGTAGCCGAAAATTTACACGCACGATTTAGCGCGATAAATAGGTCGTACGAATATTGGATAAGCACAAAACCCAATCCGTTTGCCAATGAATTGAGTTTTTTGTACACAAAACCGCTTGATATAAAAGCCATGAATGAGGCCGCGCAATTATTGCTAAAACACCGCGATTTTGAATGCTTTTGTAAAGTGCATACCGATGTAAAAACATTTATTTGTGAAATACAAACTGCCTATTGGGAAGAAAAACCTGAAGGATTTTTGGTTTTTCATATCACAGCCAACCGCTTTTTAAGAAACATGGTGCGAGCCATTGTTGGAACTTTATTAGACGTAGGAAAGGGAAAACTATCTACGCCTGAGTTTGAGCAAATTTTGAATAGTAAAAACCGTGGAGAAGCAGGAATGAGCGTGGCTGCCAATGGGTTATTTTTAAGCAACGTGAGCTACCCATTTTAAGGTTAAATTTATCTTATTTTCATTTAAATGTTAGAAATTAAAATCAAATTTCTTACATTTGGCTATACAAGTATCTGATGACTCTCAAAAATATACATATAAAAAACCCGAAACTAGCTTCTATCATTGTATTTTTTTGCATCTTGAGTCTTTCCCAACTTTTAGTGTACCAACAATATCAACTTTCTGAAAACAAGTTGCATGGGAACATGCAAAAAGAATTGGTATTGGTAAAAGATAAACTCAATATTTTCTTGAAATCGAGCTTTGTTGCTACCAAAAGATTGGCTTTTATAATTGAAAACTATGGTATTCCAGAAGATTTTAATAAAATAGGAGAACACTTTTTAAGTAATAATAAAAATATAGATGCCATAGAATTAACCCAAAAAGGAGTTATTACCCATGTTTATCCCTACAAAGGAAATGAATCTGT
>JAUYMZ010000140.1 GCA_030699355.1 Bacteroidota bacterium
AGGGTAGTAACCTCCTTGGGTGTGGCCGCTCACCTGCAATCTTGGGGAATAGATGAAAAAATAATTACAGAGCTAGATTGGTGGGAAGAAACTAGATTGGGTCAAACCGAAAAAATAAAATTAACAGCTACGCCAAGCCGCCATTTCTCTGGAAGAAAATTTAGTAGAAACAAAAGTTTATGGTCGTCTTTTGTGTTAAAAACACCAACCCACACTTTGTTTTTGGGTGGCGATAGTGGGTATGGAAAGCATTTTAAAGAAATTGGTGCCCGTTTTGGGCCATTTGATTTAGCGCTGCTAGAATGTGGGCAATACAATACCATGTGGCCCTATATTCACATGATGCCAGAAGAAGTTGTAAAAGCGCAAATAGACTTAAAGGCCAAGGTTTTATTGCCCGTTCATTGGGCAAAGTTTTCGCTTGCCTTGCATCCTTGGAACGAATCTATCAATAGGTTAAAAGCAGAAGCAAAACTAAAAGAACAACAACTTACCACGCCATTAATTGGCGAGCCTGTTCAAATTGGAAAACATTACCCAGATTCTATTTGGTGGAATTTTTAATAGAATAGTAGAAAGATTGTTTAAATTTTTCTATTCTTGTATAAATAAAAGAGAAACAAATATTTAAATGAACCCAATTTTATTCACTGTTTTAAAATCAATTATAAATCTAGCTGGTGTAGTGGCTGGATTCTTTCTTTACAAAATTTTTGTAAGGCCTATTACCATTCAAACCATTGCTCCTGATAATTTTCAGGAAATTGTTGCAGTTTTGTGCTTACTCATACTTTGGCCTGTATTATCTATGAAGCAATTAAGGCCTTTTAATTACTATAGTTTGGCTATAGTTTCCTTGCTCATTCCAGCTTTATTGTTTGGGATTTTTGCTATCAACCAACACAGCAGTGCCCCGTCTTATACACGTTTATTTCCAATAGAAAGAACCGTGGTTGAAGGAGATGCACTGAAACTAACCGCCTATATTTATGAGAAAAAATCTTGGAATAATTATACTGTTCCCAATAATGATTGTCTCCAATTAGATTCGGTTCAAATTAGGGTAATAGATGGGCATTTGGGCATGAAAGTATTAACAGATGAATTGGTGTTTTCACAAAAACCAGGTTGTCAATAAAATTAAATTTAAACAATATGAAAAAAACAATTTACACTTTTTTAGTTGGCCTTGCAGCCATTGTAATGTTCGAATCTTTTGATTTGAAATCATTAGGAAAACAGCAAGATGGAAGCAATCCTGGCTTTACAGGCTCACCTGGCGATAGCCTAAAGAACTGCACAGTATGCCATGGTGGAAATGCGGTAACCCTTCCAAATTGGATTACTTCTGATGTGCCAGCGGAAGGCTTTGAACCCGGCGAAACTTATACCATTCGTGCTAGAAATATTTCTATCGGACATACCCGTTTTGGGTTTTCTGTTTCGCCACAAGCCATCGATGGCAAGCAGCTGGGAACCCTCATAGTTACAGACCCGGCCAGAACCCAGTTAAATGGAAATGGCAAGTACATTACCTACAAAACGCAGGGCGTATTTGGAACAGATTCTGCCGTTTGGTTGTTTAATTGGGTTGCCCCAACAGAGGTAAACGAAGTAACTTTTTATGGGGCATTTAACTCCAATCATGATGGACATAAAGGGGGAGATTTAACAACTTTAAGTACACTTACATTATACAAAAAGGGCTTTACATCCATTAAAGAAAATGGTTTCGGTTTGAACCTAAACGTATTCCCAAATCCTTCTCAAGATGTGTTGAATATATCTTTAAAAGCTGCTTCTTCTGAGAATGTAAATCTTACAATTTACAATTTAAAAGGCGAGCAAGTTTGGCTTGGTTCAAACAGAAATGCTACCAATTTGCAAGAAAAAATTGAACTAACAAACTGGCCTCAAGGCATCTATTTTTTGCAGGTGCAACAAGGAAATAATAAGCTTATAGAAAAGCTTGTGATTACCCAATAAATCAGTTTTTAATAACAATATACGCATTTAAAGAGCTTGCTATGAGCAACCAAATAAAATAGGGTGCAAGTAGCAGGCTTTTTACTTTTAATAGGTTTAATTCACTCAATAAAATGTAACCAATTAGGACGGTAAGTGCCAGAATAATTACCAAGCCAATGATGGGTAATTGATAGGCAAAAAACACCGGATTCCATGCCACATTTAGAATCCATTGGGCAATAAAAAGAGTAAGCAAATATTTCTTATCTGCTTGCACATTCCAGGCATAAGCCATATAAATGGCATAACAAACCATGATGCTTGTCCAAGCCGCACCAAAAACCCAACCTGGCGGTGTCCAAGGTGCCTTATTTAAATGAGTGTACCAATCGGAGCTTACGCCATTTTTGGTAGCCAAGCCACCAAGTGCTAAAGCTGCAAAATTTACTACTAAGAAAATAAGTAATCTAGCTATCATGGCGTAAAGGTACTTTCTTTTGGCTAAATTTACCCTATATTCGCGCCACTTTAAGCCAATAGCTAAAAGCCAATAGCTTATTTAATATGCATCCATAGTTCAATGGATAGTCCGCTAGCCAGCGGACCGGTTCAGAAGATGCGAGTTCTTTTTTTATAATATGCATCCATAGTTCAATGGATAGAATTTCAGATTCCGGTTCTGAAGATGGGGGTTCGAGTCCCTTTGGGTGCACTAATATTCTTTTATCAGAACGTCAGTTGGGATTCCTAACTTGTCGTGAAGTTTTCTGATAACATCAATAGTAAGTTTGCGCTTTCTATTTAAGATTTCACTGGTTCTACTTTTTAACCCTATTACTTTGGCCAAATCTTTCTGTCGATACCCCATTTGGTCCATTCTAAATTTTATGGCTTCAATTGGATCAGGCAATGAAATGGGATGATATTCATTTTCGTATTTTTCAATCAATACAGTGAGAAGTTCTAATTCATCAGCAGTCTCCGATGTTTTGGTAGAATCAAAGATCTCCTCAACTCTATTCAATGTAGCTTCGTATTGTTCCTCTGTTTTAATTACTTTAATTTCCATGATTTTAAATTTTAGTGGCATCTATTTTAACCTATTCAGCATGTGTTCCAACGAACCTGATAAATACGATTGAGAAGGCATAATTTATTTTTACAATCAATCTATAATGATTTCCTTTTATGTTAAACACAACCCTATTATCGGCTAAAAAACTAGCTGTAGGATATTCTTTTTTAATATCATTTGGTATTTGCCAATTTGCCTCCACAGCTTCCTTATACCAAGATTTTAATTGGTCCTCGCAGTCATTATGCTTCTCCCAAAATTCTCGTAATATTTTTTTGGCAATTACTCTCACCGTGCAAATATACAAATAGTTCCCAAATATGGAACAATTTTTCTATTGCCAATGAAAATGATTGAATAATCTCGATTGAATAGTTCGGTGAAAACTGTTTTGACTAATTTTACGTCGTATTCGCGTCACCTAAAGCCAACAGCTTCTTAATATGCATCCATAGTTTAATGGATAGTCCGCTATCCAGCGGACCAGTTCTGAAGATGGGGGTCGAGTCCTTGTATTATCATAAGGACCTAGTTTTATAAAGACATTTTTTACCATAATCACTCAAACACTAGCACCTAAAATTAAAACCTACCACACATCCCCCCAAACCAATGAAAACTACCCCCGTAATTTGAATATTTAATATTTCTTTCCTAAAATCGTATTTTGCGCCGTTATAAAGAAAATATGAGTTCAAAATCTTTGAAAACAGTTGCTAAAAAAGCAGCAAGTAAACCCAAAAAAGATCCACGTATCGCTAAGTTTAATAAACTTTTAAAGGCAATAGATTTCCATGAAAAAGAAAAAGTGGCTTATGAAAAAGTGCTCGATGAGGGCCTAGAATTTCATAGGATCAAAATAAAACCCTTGCAGGAAAAACTTAATCAGGTTCATTTAGATTTGGTGAAAACCATTTTTAAAACCATTCCTAGCCTCAAGCTTAAAAAACACGAGCAAACGCAAGCATCTAATTTTATTATAGATATCTTAATGGATTTGGATGCTCGCCCTGATTTTGATTTAGACGAAGAAGCCAAAGAGATTTTTAATTTGGTTCACCATGTAAGTTATGAAACCTACAAGGAAGAAGCCAATGCCATACAATTGGATATTTTGAAACAAATGTTTAAAGGCGATGGAATTGATATTGATACCAGTAAATATAATTACGAAGATTTAAGCGACTTTAATTCGGATGCCATGAAGGCACTCTTTGAAGAAGTGGATCAGGCAAGAACGAAAAAAGAAGAAGAAGAGGGAAAAAATAAGGAAGCTGAAAAAAAATCTAACAAGCAAATAGCTGAAGAAATTAAAGAAGCACAGCAAAAATCAATCGAAGCTAAAACGCTCAAAGAGCTTTATACCAGTTTGGCTAAAATTGTTCATCCAGATAAAGAACTCGACCCCAATTTAAAATTGGAGAAGGAAGAATGGATGAAGAAATTAACCCAAGCCTACCAAGAAAAAGACCTCAAAGCCATGCTTGCCATTGAGTCTTTCTGGATGAAAGAAACAAAATTTAATCCTGCAACAGCCTCCAATGAGAAATTAGATTTGTATGTAAAATATCTGAACGAAAAATTAGATAACTTAAAAATGGAAATCCTACACACCAAGATGAACCCAAGATACATGCCACTTGCAGAGTTTATGGGTTTTTCTAAGGATTATTTTATGTTGGGAATGGAGGAAGAACAGGATAACATGGAAAATCATCTAGAAGACATGAAAAATGATTTGAAAATTCTTCAAGATGCCAAACGTAAACCAACAGAAAAAAAGAAATTATTGATAGGAATTTTGGATGAAAATGGCCCTGATGTAGACTTCATGGGTATGCTTTTTTCAGGTGATGACTGGTAGTTTAAATGTAAATAATTTTGAAAATTCTACAAATATTTAACCGCTTTCCTTGGCCGCTAAAAGATGGCGGGGCCATTGCTAATTTTTACGAAAGCAAAGGGTATAAGGAGGCTGGCGTAAAACTAACTATGGCCGCCCTCAATACCAGTAAACATTTTATTGTGGTGGCAGAATTGCCCGATGAGGTAAAAAATTTGGCCGATATTCACCTCACCTATATCGATAATAGGATTAAACCCAAAGAGGCTTTTTTAAACCTATTCAAAGATTCTTCTTACCACGTAGAACGCTTTATTTGTAAAGATTTTGAAACCCAATTGGCCAATATTTGTAGCAAAGAAACATTTGATGTGGTGGTGTTTGAAAGTGTTTTTGTTGCGCCTTATTTGCCCATTATTAGAGAAAATTCTAATGCGGTTTGTGTGCTTAGACAGCATAATATTGAGTATAAAATTTGGGAAAATTTAGCTGCAAATTGTACCAATGCCATTAAACGTTCTTACTTGCGTTTGTTGGCTAGGCGACTAAAAAAATATGAGGTTTCGGTGCTTAATTCGTTTGATGGAATTACTGTTTTTACCCAAACAGATTTGGAAATGCTACGAGCCGATGATTGCCAAATTCCCGTTGGTGTTTTTCCATTTGGTATTGATACCGATGCCTTAATTATTAACCAAGAAAACCTCGAAATGCCGAGTGTGTTTCACTTGGGTTCTATGGATTGGCTGCCCAACCAAGAGGCAATGACCTGGTTTATTCAAGAAGTTTGGTACGATGTTTCTGCACGTTTTCCCGACTTACATTTTTATTTGGCAGGGAGAAATATTCCCGTAGATTTTTTTGATTATAACAACCAAAATAACATTAGGGTATTAGGCGAAGTAGAGAATGCACACGAACTTATGAATAACAAGGCCATCATGATTGTTCCTCTATTTTCGGGTAGCGGAATTAGAATCAAAATTTTAGAAGGAATGGCTTTGGGCAAGTGCATTGTGGCTACTCATTTGGGTGCACAAGGCATAGAGGCCAATGCAGGCGAAGCAATTTTATTTGCCAATACCGCCGAAGAATTTAAAAGTCAAATTGCCTATTTAATAGAAAATCCAACAGAGATTACGCGCATCGGTAACAACGCAAAAGAATTGGTTCGAACCAAATATAATAACAGCCTTTTGATACAGCAAAAATTGAATTTCTACCAACAATTAGCACAAGCAAAATAATGCAGATTCTGTTAACTACTTTAAATGCCAAATATATTCACATGAATTTGGCCCTGCGTATTTTATACGGTCAGAATAAACACCATGAGGGTCTTGCCTGGCGCGAGTTTGTGATTAAAGAAGACCCCAATAGCATTGCCCTAGCTTGTAAAGATTTTGAGGTGGTGGCTTTTAGTTGTTATATCTGGAATATTACCCAAACCTTGGCCGTGGCACGCGCGCTCAAAGCGTTAAATCCGGCAATAAAAATTATGCTTGGCGGACCCGAAGTGAGTTACGATTGGCAAGAGGTATTGAAGCTAGCCGAAGTAGATTTTATCATTCCTGGAGAAGGTGAAATTCCTTTTGCTAATTTTTTAAACCATTATCCAAATGTGGGCGAGGTAAGTAACTTGGCCTATAAAGAAAATAATGAAATAAAATTTAGGCCCAGCGCCGAGCAATTTGATATTTTAAATTTGGCCAATTTTAATCCGTATGTGTTCGAAGATGCCTCGGCAATTTACAATAAAGTTGCCTACATAGAAACCTCTCGTGGCTGTCCGTATAAGTGCGAGTTTTGCTTGGCCAGCTTAGATAATAAAGTGCGCTATTTGCCTACGCCCACCATTAAAGAAAACTTGTTGTTTTTAATGCAACATGGCAGGGTAATAAAGTTTTTAGATAGAACTTTTAATGTTAAAAAAGATTTTACGCTCGATATCTTTCAGTTTATTTTAGATAATCACAAGCCCGAAAATGTATTTCAATTTGAGATAACAGCCGATATTGTACACCCAGATATTATTAAGTTTATAAACGAAAAAGTGCCAAGGGGTTTGTTTCGTTTCGAAATTGGCATACAAACGGTAAACCAGCAAGCAAATTTGGCGGTAAGCAGAAAGCAAAATTTCGAAAAAACCAGCGGTGTTATCAGGCAGTTGCAAGATAAAATAGAAATGCACCTCGACTTAATTGTAGGTTTGCCCCTCGATTATTTGAGCGATATTGCCCATAGTTTTAACCAGGTTTTTGCCCTGCATCCGCCCGAGTTACAATTGGGTTTTTTAAAGTTTTTAAAAGGCACTCCCGTTCGAGAAAAATATGAGCAATATGGGTTTCGGTTTGATCCTATGCCGCCGTATCAAATTATTGAAAGTAATTATTTAAGTGCCGCAGAATTGCAAAGCATTACCCACATGGAAGAGGCTTTAGAATTATATTGGAATAAAAAGCGCGCGCCCAATACCATGTTGCTGCTAGAACAGCAAGGAAACATGTTTGAGGCACTTACCAACTTGGGTATTTGGTTCAGCCAGCGGAGCCATTTTCACAAGCATAATTTGGAGGAGAGTTTTGAAATTTTAGCCTCTTTTTGTGCCCATTATTTTCCCAATAATGCCATTTTGCAAGCTTGTGTAGCCATAGATTATTACCTACATTTTAAAGTAAAACCCAAAACATTGTTGCTGGAAGAAGTAGATAGGCCGCTTAAATCACAACTTATTCAATTGGCAAAACTTAATCTGCACAAATACAGGTTTATGGTTTTTTCGGTGCCTTTTAATTTCTTGCATTTTCAACAAACCCAACAAATTTTGGCCGAACCCAATTACCTTATTATTCAATATATAGGCACGCACAAAGCAGAAATTGTACATCAAATGTCAGCATCTTTTGCTTTGGTCTGAACCTAAACTTGCCATAACTTTCTGCTAAAAAAGCAGCATATTTGCCGCCATGTCGAGCCACCATATTGTAAAAGATAACCAAGAACCTGCCCTCATTATTGCCAATGGGGAATCGTGCAGCATGCACTTGCTTAATCAGTTATTAGAATGGAGTCCCGTGGTAATGGTTTTAGATGGCGCTTTGCCACGTGTACTCGATTTAGGAATTAAAATAGATATTGTATTGGGCGATTTTGACAGGGCACACGAGCCCGAAAAAGTGCTAGCACATCAATATCCCATAGAAATTATTCATACGCCCAACCAAGATAAAACCGATTTAGAGAAAGGCATAGATTTATTGCTGAGTAGAAATCATACGGCCATAAATATTGTTTGGGCTACTGGCAAAAGAGCCGATCATACCCTGAATAATTTAAGTACCTTGGCTAAATATAAAGACCTAGCCAATTTGGTGATGTACGATGATTATTCGAAGATTTTTTGTTTGCCCAAAAGTTTTGATAAATGGTATACCGCGGCCACGCCCATTTCTTTAATGCCCATAAGTAGGGTAGAGGGAGTTGTAACCAGTGGTTTAAAGTATAACTTAAATAACGAATTTTTAGACTTAGGAATTTGCACCAGCAGCAGCAACGAAGCGTTACAAGATGGAACGGTAAAAATTGCCTACCAAAGCGGCACCTTATTGTTAATGGAATGCCACGATTAATTATTGGGTTCGAACCAAAACCGCTAATAAAAACGAATTTTACGTGTTAAGATATAAATAGATAAAAAATGACAACTAACATAAACATAAAAAAACCGAGTCACTCGCGCACCATTATGAATGAGATGGTTTTGCCCAATGATACCAATACGCTTCAAAATTTAATGGGAGGAAGGCTATTGCATTTTATGGATATTGCAGCCGCCATTGCCGCACAAAAGCATTCGGGCAAAACGGTGGTTACTGCATCTGTGGATAGCGTAAGCTTTGGTAAATCTATTAAATTGGGCGATGTAGTTACTTTGCAAGCAGAAGTATCGCGCTCTTTTAATACCTCTATGGAAGTGTATATTAAAGTGTGGGCAGAAAACATACCCACCGGCGAAAGTTTTCTAAGCAACGAAGCCTATTACACTTTTGTAGCCTTAGATAGAAATGGTAGTCCGCTGAAAGTTCCAGCATTAGAACCCGAAACCGAAGACGAAATAAAGCGCTACGACGGCGCCCTCCGCCGCCGCCAATTACGCCTCATCCTCGCCGGCAAAATGAAACCCGACGAAGCCACCGAATTAAAAGCATTATTCGCGTAGCGACGCACGGCCGTGCGTCGCTACATTTCAATT
>JAUYMZ010000142.1 GCA_030699355.1 Bacteroidota bacterium
GACGAACTTATAAGGAGCTCTATTATTTCAGAGAGAAAGGAGAATGCGATTTTGTTGTTAAAGAAAAAAATAAAGTAACACATGCCATTCAAGTTTGTGCGGAAGTATCGCAGGAGAATTTACCACGAGAAGTGAATGGATTAGTGGAAGCGTTGAGGTTTTTTGACTTGGAGGAAGGCGTAATCGTCACGATGAATCAAGAAGATAAAATTGTACAAGATGAAAAGAAAATACATTTAATTCCAGCTTGGAAATGGTTTTAACAAACCAATAAAAAAGCCTTGAATAAACTAATTTTCAAGGCTTTACTTTTTCTATACGTGGTGCGGGAGACCCCCCGACACAAAGGGGCAAAAAAACCTCTTAAATTTAATATTTACGAGGTCTCTAAGGGGTGTGGGTGTACCAAACGTGCGGGAAATAAGTCTAACTTTTATCACAACTTTTTGTTAGTTTTGTTATAAAGTATCTTTTTATATGAAAACTTATTTCACATTAATTATTTTATTATTAATAACGATTAGAGTTGAGGCTCAATTAAATTTTAGTATTAAATTAAATGAAAATTTTGGAAAGGATGCACGGATAGATAGCAGAACTAGCCAAGCAAATTTAAACTTTGGCAATTCAAATAGTTTGGGCATTTGGACATGGACTATTTCTGGCGGGTTATCTATAAATAGAACTTTATTATCCATACCTATTTCTCATATCCCAACTGATGCTATCATTCAAAATGCAAGGTTAAAGCTATTTCACGATACAAATTCACCATTCTCAATGGGGCAAAGTGGCGACAATAGTTTTACAGTAAGAAGAATTACAGGAAAGTGGAAGGAGGATTCAGTTACTTGGAATAACCAACCAACTGTTACAAATCTAAATCAGTATAATTATATTTTCAACATTTCACAGAGTAACCCAGACGTAGAATTAACCATTACAAATTTGCTTCTTGCCGCAAGAGATAATGGCGATAGTAGTCTTAATATTATGTTACAGTTAAATACTGAACAAATGTTTAGAAGTTTAATTTTTGCGTCGTCCGAACATCCAGACTCAACAAAACGACCGAGATTAGATATACAATTTGGTTTGCCAGAAGTTAATCTTATCAGACCAACACTACTAGATTCACATCAAATAAATACGCCACTTATAATTGAGTGGAATTCGTTAGGAGTAGAAAATGTGTCGATTGACTTTTCACTTGACAATACACAATGGTTTAATATAGCTTCAAATGTGCCTTCTAAATCGGTAAATAATATTTTCACATGGACTCCGTCATTTACTGCCTCTGCCTGTAAAATAAGAGTACGAAGCTCTTCAAAATCAAATATTTTCGATATTTCAGATCAAGCATTTAAGATTGTAGTAGGCCCATCTATCAATTATTTAACACCTATATCAGGCAGTATTCTTAATGCTGGCATGGAAAATCAAATCACTTGGCAAGCAAATAAAATTCCTTTCGTTAAACTAAGTTATTCAACTGATAATCAAAATTTCCAACTAATAGACTCGAATATTATAGGTAGTTTAGGTAAGTATATTTGGCAAGCACCAATGATAAAAAGTGACTCGCTAATCATTAGAATTACGGCACAAAATAATCCTTTGGTTTTTACTCAAAATAATCAATTTGTCAAAATTTGGCCCCTACCCGTTTTTCAAATTATAGATCCAAACCAAACACAAAATTGGATTGCAGGTACTAGCCAAACATTGAGTTGGAGTTATTCAAACAATCATTTTACTAGACTATATTATGCGCAAGAAGGAGGCCCATGGCAGCTAATTAAAGATAGTATTTATTTAGATTCAACTTTTACTTGGAATTTGCCGCCTTCTTTAATTGGCAAAATTAAGTTAAGAGTTTGCGATGCAGGTCAGAGGGTTTATGGGGATACTACGCCGTTTTTTATAAATATTGAATCTCCAATCATTAAAGATAGCATAAAAATCAAATTAATATTTCCAACAGGTGGTGAAATATTTGATGCCGGCCAAGAAATTAATATCCAATGGACATCAAGTGAAATGGATTCGGTAAAATTACAGCTTAAAAATGGCACACAAGAATGGATGTATATTTCTCCTGCATTGCCAGCCAGTCTCAGCAGTTATTTATATAAGATACCATCCATGTATGAAACAATTAACTATATTAAAATTATTGGACACCATAAAGATATAACATTAACTGATAGCAATACCATACCCTTTGCCATTAAAAAAAGTGAAACTGGATTTGTCGAAATATTTTCAAATGAACTGCAAGTTTATCCTAATCCAATAAATGGAAATTACCTTTGGATAAAGGATAATCTTAGAATGGATAACGCCAAAAAAATAAGAATATACTCATTGAAAGGCGAGTTTATAAAAAGCGAAGTTTTAAATGCAAACAAATATATCTCAATAGCAGATTTAGAGAATGGAACCTACATGCTTTACATTGAAACCGAAAAATTTAGCACGTTAATTAGACAAATTATAGTAAAAAAGTAAAAACTAATTACCCGCTTAACGTTTGGGAGTCCCGCAAGCCTGCGGGAGAACCCCCGATACAAAGGGGCAAAAAAAATCCCGAACAATAATGTTCAGGACTTAAAGTGGTGTGGGAGGGAATCGAACCCCCGACACAAAGATTTTCAGTCTTTTGCTCTACCGACTGAGCTACCGCACCTATTGGGGAGTGCAAAACTAATATTTTAATGCATTTATCCAAAAAATAAGGAGAAATATTTCTAAATAAATATCAAAGTATTCAATTTGTGGTAATTACAAATGCCCCTTCCAGCATTTAACTAAGCAAAATCAGTTAATTATGCAACTAAAGTTGCACAATTAACCCAATTACTACCCTACATTTGTGCTATTATGAAAACAAACATGGGAGGCACAGATAAAGTAATTAGGATATTACTTGCTGTGGTATTTGCAGTGCTATTCTTTACCGGAACAGTAACAGGTACTTTTGGTGCAATATTATTGGTTGTAGGTGGCATTTTTCTGGCCACAAGTGTAATCAGTTTTTGTCCGCTTTATACTTTAGTGGGCATGAATACCTGTAAGGTAAAATAACAAAAAGAGGGTCTTACTTTATAGCAAGACCCTCTTTCAATATTTATAAATCTACACTAAATTATTCCGTAACTTTAATAAGTTTCTGAAGCAAAATTGGTGCTCCCAATTTGCTAATTTCTATATAGTATAAACCATTGGCTAATGTTGCCGTTTCGGGCAATTCATGCATAGAAAATCCAGCGTTGGCCTCCCTGCTATTTGCATAAACAACCCTACCTTGGTTATCCAACACACGGATAGAAATCTCAGAAAAATCTGTTTGGTTCAGACCAAATTTTATGGCCCCACTAAAAGGATTAATAACAGAAATTTCTGGTTTATTTACTTGGGTTATTTCATTAGATAAAGTAATGGTTTTACTATAGCTATATTTGCCGTCGGTATCAACCTGTTTTACCCTGTAATAAAACGTATTTAGTCCTTGCTCTTGGTGAGCGTGAGCCATAGTATATTGCTGTATGGTATTGCTATTACCAGCCGCCTTAAGTTTCCCAACAGGCACAAAATTATTTGGGTCTGAACCAAACTCTAATTCAAAATAATCTGCGTTCATTTCTTGAGAAGTTTGCCAATTTAATTCATTCTTTTGTTCGTTTACAATTTTGCCTGTAAAGGCAAGCCACGAAACAGGTAAGGCATTTCTACTTGGTATACTTCCAATGCCAATATCTCCAAAACCAGAGATTAATCCTGTGTACAAATTAACACCCGAAATACTGGTGCTTACAGCCTGCCAAGAACCGCTAAAATCTGACCTTCTGATAATATACAAACTATCTACACTCGAAATTCCAGGAATATTTGTAATATCTATATTTACGCTATAGCTTACACTAGGCGAATAATTCCCAACGCCAATGCCAGAATAGGCCAAACTATACCAATGGGTAATACTGGCATTACTAGGCGTAAATATACTAGAATTATTACTGGTAGCATTTGTATTACTTGCAAAAACAGGCGAGGCACTTGTAAATGGCGCTGAAGAATGCCTACTCATAGAAATACCTCCAGCAGTATTGCCAATACTAGAAAATGTAACACTCAATTCTGCATTATAAAAACTACTAGCAAAACTCACACTTTGCGTATTTATGTTAGCCACATTAGCTACAGATAAACCGCCAATATAGATGCTATTTCCAGAGCCCGATTTGTTTTTAAAGGCAAGCGTAATATAAGGTGCTCCTGCAAATAAAGAAAGATTAACAGATTCGTATCTCCAATCTTGTGAAAAATTTGGTGTATAAAACAAGGCAGATGGAGTGTCTGAACCCAAAGCAGGGATTGATAATTGGGAAGATTTTAAATATAAGCTTGTATAATTTAAGCCACCGTCTGTGCTTACTAAAACCTCCAAAGTATCATCGGTTCCAGCAAAAGTATTTGGCCCATGTGCTACTTGAAAATGCAACACTGGATTGGCCGAACCAACCAAACTAATTGGTGGAGATAATAACCAAGCTTCCCTGCCATTAGTAGTAGAAATATTATCGGCAAAAGTAACCAAAGAATTACTTACGCCATTTGCCTGCATGGCAGTACCCTGTTTCCAAATAGCTGGCGTATTGTTTAAAGTTGTAAATGTAGACAATAAATTATTTGCCTGTAAATAAGGCAATGTTTGGGCGGCTTGCGCTTGAAATACTACCGTTAAGGTATCATTTCCAATTAAGCCATCACCAGCCAAACTCGTGAAAATTTTAACCGTAAAGTTTCCGGCTGAACCAAAGTTTAAAGCAGCTGTGCCTGCAAAAACAACAGAGGTAGTGTCGCCCGGATTGAGAGCAACAGCAGTACTTACCGGACCAACAACAGCACCTCCATTTACTTGGTACCTCACTTGAATACCACTTGAACGTAATTGTGTGCCAAAATTTCTAACCACTGCTCTCAATGGAATGGAAACATTTGTTGGCACCTTCACTGCTGCATTTGGTCCGGATGCCGAAATACCCACATCAATAGGTGGCAAAGGGTCAACTTTGCATTCC
This sequence comes from Bacteroidota bacterium, assembly GCA_030699355.1. GTDB lineage: Bacteria > Bacteroidota > Bacteroidia > UKL13-3 > UKL13-3 > B1. The sequence continues at coordinate 5,088 of JAUYMZ010000142.1, forward strand.
ATCATGAGCCTGGTTGTGCCCCAACCCACAGGATTAGCATACACATTTCCTACATTTAAAGAAGTTACTCCGCCCGGAAAAGTTTGGGTCATAAAATAAAATTGTACATCAGGTCTAATAGGAGTTTCTGTTTGTGAAGTACCTAAAAAATAATTTAACCCATCCACTGATTGTCCGCCAGCAATACCAACAATTACAGATTGATTTGTAACCACAGCAGGCATAGTCATGTTAAAAACCAAAGTAGTACCTAAATCAGAAGTTTGAACAATATAATTAGGAGAACGCGCCAACACCCTACCTGTAGAATCTAAAACTAAGCCACAAACAGTATCATTTGCAGCTTCAGAATTAGAGGCAAGAAGCGAACGCACCTGGGTTACCATCCCTGAACCCTCTATAAAATATTTAGACCCCCAAAAATTTGGAATAGTGGTTCCATTACCCCCACTCGAAGGCACTAAAGTATCGATATAAGATTGCACATGCTCGCCTACAGAAAAACTATAATTTCTGTTGTTATTGGCAGGATTATCATCTGCCGGAACCGATACAGTAATTAAGCTAGCACCTAAATTGGTAGGTAAATAGGGTGCAAAAGATACATTGGTATTAGCATTTGGAGCTAAACTTGTAATAGTTGCAGAGGTGGTATACGTATTAGCTCCACTAATGGTTAGTGTTACCACCAAACCAGTAAGTGTATTAATACCCGTATTGGCAATATTAGCTCTAATAGAATCCGGACGATAATAAGGCAAGGCAACTTTCCCTTGAGCGTACACTGCTCTCACAGAGGCATCGTTTAACATAAGTGGCGTAAAGGTATAGGTTCGACCCAACTCTGGCGCCGGACCAGCAGGAGTGCTTGTTGGATTACGATAGTTCACTGCGTTGTTTAAATAAAATCCAGTATTGGCCACAGCACCGCTCCAAGCAACAGTAGAGCCTTTTACCAAATGCAAATTTTGATTGGCTATGGTCATGCTGTTACCAACCAAACCTACTGCAGAAAAACGGGCTGCATTTATGTTTGACGTACTTGTCCATTTTCCATAAACAATCTCAATAACATTAGTACCTTCAAATAACTTAATTTGAAAATTAATGGTATCCCATAATCCTGCAACCCCACCTTGCAATTTGTCTCTCACATTTTTCCATTGAATGGTACATATTTGTGTGCCCGGAAATCCACTAACCTCATACCGATAGGCATCACTCGGATTTAAAGGAAAAATATCTTGTCCGAAAGCAAAAATAAAGCTAGAGTCTCTACCCAAAGGTGCAGGAGAAGTGGCAGCAGTAAACGGACCATTGGCAGGAGGTTGAGCCTGCGTGGTAAATAAAAACTGTCTAGATGCAGTGTCTCTGCCTAGTTTAATAAAACCATTTGTACTAAATGTAAACGAATCGTAAGTTGCACCATTAAAATTAAACATAAAGCCAATAGGCAGAGCTGCAGAAAAACCATCATCAGCATCGCTAACACTAATGGCAGTGCCACTTGTACCTATATCTGTATAGGTGGCAATAGAAGTAGAGAAACCTCCAGGCAGGTAATTTAATTGTGCTTTCAACTGATTTGAAAGCATGAATAAAAACGCCCAAAATAAAATAATTGGAGTACATACTTTTTTCATGTTATTGAGTTTAATTGTATATTCAATGATAGGCATTTAAGTTATTAATTACAAGCATTATAAAAGCAAAACCTAAAGATGCTGATGTAACTTGACATGTATTTTTATTTCCCCAGAAATTAAATTTTACAAGTCTATAAATTAAGTAAAAATTAATAAAGTTCAGTGTAATTTGCCTGTGTTTTTAAAAGAACAAATATTTCTTATTATCGCATGAAAAAACAAACTACTCTAATACTCTTTAGCCTATTTCTGAACCAATTTTTGTTTGCTCTATCTCCAAGTGTTCAACTAGGATTTGTTAAAAATGAAGGTCAGATACAAACCCAATTTGGAAGTCAAAATAGAGATGTTCTGTATTCCTTTCATAGCTCAAAACTTTCGGTTCAGCTCAGAAAAAATGGGTTTAGTTATGAGTTGTTCAAAAACTTAACAAATTCTCAAATTCAGGTTCATAGAATAGATTTAGATTTTGTTGGTTCAGACCAAAATTGCACTAAAATAGAGAAAGAGGAAGGTGAAGGAGATTTTATAGTATATGCTAACGAAAATCTCTTAAACAGTAAACGAGTAAAGCATTTTAGAAACATTTATTACAAAAATGTTTATCCTAACATAGATATAGAATTCTTGATAATAAATACCAATGAGAAAGATAGATTTAAATATAATATTATTTTGCACCCGGGAGCAGATGAGAAGCAAATAAAACTGCTGGTAAGTGGCGCCAATAAACAAAAGGTATTACCCAATGGAAGCATTTTTATACAAACAAGTTTAGGCAATTTAGAAGAGCAAGTGCCCTTAAGTTATGAGCAATTACCAAAAGGTAAAATGGGCAAAAAAATAAAAGCCGTTTTTACATCATTAGGTTCGAACCTATTTGGATTAAAAATAACGGATTATAATAGGCTGAATACCGCCGTTATAGACCCCATGGTTTGGAGTACTTATTTTGGCAGTACGGGAAGCGATATAGGAAGCAGGCTGGCAGTAGACAAAACAGGAAATGTATATTTAGCAGGAACTAGCAATTCTACAGCCAATTTAGCCACATCAGGAGCACATCAAACAATCTTTGCAGGCGCAGCACAAGATGGATTTATAGCCAAATTTGACACTTCTGGCACCTTACTTTGGGCTACCTACTTTGGTGGTACTGCCTACGATGAGATTACGGATATTTATATTGATTCTGCCCAAAATGTTCTATTCTGTGGTTATACAGCTTCCACTACTGGAATTGCCACAACGGGGGCATACCAGAGTATAAAGGCAGGAACAAGTACCGCCAATGACGCCTTTTTAGGCAAATTTACTCCGAATGGAATTTTACTTTGGTCTACTTATTTTGGTAAAGATTTAACAGACATATTTTATCGAATTTGCACAAATGCACAAAACGAAATACTTGCTACGGGGTATACCAATTCTACCGATTTCAATTTTTCTGGCATGGGCACACACCAGTCAACATTAGGAGGCTCATTTGATATTTTAGTTGCCAAATTTTCTAGCAATGGAAATTTAATTTGGGGAACCTATTATGGAGGCCTACAAACAGAACAAGCAGCAGGAATTTGTACAGATATAAACAGTAATATTTATGTTGCATCTTACTCTACTTCTACGGATAATATTGCTACAAATGGTGCATATAAAACCACATTAGGCGGACCAAGAGACATTGTACTTTCTAAATTTAGTAACCAAGGCAGGCTATTGTATGGAACCTATTATGGCGGACAAAGTATAGATTATCCATTAGGGATGACAATAGATAACGAGAGCAATTTAATTTTGGTTGGCACCACACAATCGAGCTCCGAAATGGCATTTGGTGGTGGGGCAGATAGTTTATTAAACGATGTAACAGGAGATGGTTTTATACTAAAGATGGACACCCTAGGTTTTCCTATTTGGTGCAATTATTTTGGCGGCAATTCTAATGATTATTTACACAGTGTTTCTTCTGATAAAGACCAAAATATTTATGTAGGTGGATATACATCTTCCTCTGCTGGCATTGCAACAGCCGGAGCACACCAAAGCACATTAGGAGGTTCTGTTGATGGTATATTTGCAAAAGTTAACAAACAAGGAACCAAACTATTTGGCTCCTATATTGGTGGTACCGGAAGCGACCAAATAAACACTGTAAACCTATTTGCAGATAGATATTTATATGCTAGCGGCAGAACATCATCAACTACAGCAATTGCAACACCCGGAGCGCATAAAACCTCTTATTCTGGCTTAAATGATGCCCTATTGCTTAAGTTCGATTTTGGCGCACCTTCTTTGCCTTTATCCAATAATACCATTAACGGTGGAGGAAGCATTTGTGCAGGCAGTAACCCAAATCCAATTAACGGAACCCTGCCTCTTGGTGGTACAGGAAGTTATACCTACACTTGGTATCAATCTACCGCTAGCGCTACCGGACCATGGCTTTTAGCTACAGGCTCCAACAACTTACAGAACTATACCCCAAGCAGCATTACCCAAGATACTTGGTTTATGCGCTCGGTAAAATCTGGTAGCGATAGCATCCTTTCTAATGTAGTAAGCTACAGTATTGGTTCATCTGTTAAAGCCGGATTTACTATTAATAAACTCATTCAATGCGTTAACGATAATAAATTTATTGTAGAAGATACCAGCACCATTGGCAAACCCGGATTTACCAGATTATGGGATTTTGATAATGCCGTAACAAGTACCGAACGCATAGATTCTGTTAGTTACGTAATGGATATAATCAATGCCAAAAAAATAAGATTAATTATATCACTCAACGGAGATTGTGCCGATACCGCCACCAGAACAGTATACTTTATAGCCAATCCAAAACCTATAAGTATTAGCGGAAAAGACACTGTAATTTGGGGAAATATCGATACCTTTTCTGTATCAAACACCCTTGGTTCAAACTACTTTTGGACCTTCTCTAAAGCCATTGGATATAGCGTGCAAAGTAGTATCTCACTTAAATGGACACAACCCGGAGACATGCAATTATCCCTCGTAGAACGTAATAGTGGAAACTGTTTTGGCGATACCGTTTACAAAGATGTTCACATAAAATTACCCGCCCTTGGTTCAAACCATTTAGATGATATTACCCAGGTAAAACTATACCCTAATCCAAGTTCTCAATACCTATCAATTAGCTTCGGACTGAACCAAAAAATGCAGTATACCATACTCAACATATTAGGCGAATCGGTTCAGACAGGAATAATTGGAAACGAAGAAAAAATAGACCTACAAGCACTTAATTCTGGCATGTACTTTTTACAATTGGTAGATACTGAAGGAAGAGTTGGAAAATACAAAATTCAGGTAATAAGAAATTAGTTATTTCCTCCTACCGCCTTTTGCTACAGGCACTGCCAGCCACGGATTATCGGGCCATGAATGTTTAGGATACCTTCTTTGTAACTCCTTTTTAACTTCGTGATAGGTGTTATCCCAAAAGCTTCGGAGGTCTGATGTTACTTGTACTGGTTTAAATCCGGGCGACAGTAAATGCAGAACTAAGGCTGTTTTTCCATCGTTGATTTTGGGTGTATCTGGCATACCAAATACCTCTTGTAAACGAACGGCTAATACAGGAGTTTCGCCTCTTTCAAAATATTGAATAGCAATATGAGAACCACTCGGAACCTCAATCTTATCAGGCGCTAAGCGCAAAAGCTCTACTTGCATTGAATAAGGAATTTTATGTATAACCGCTTGCACCAAATCAATCTTTTTTAGATCTTCATTGCGCTTAATCCCATTTAAAAATGGTAACAACCATTCTTCAGGTGTTTGTAACAAATAATCTGTTTGAATAGTTGGCCATTCCTGCTCGGGATTCCAAATTCCTAAACTCAATACCCTATTTTGAAACTGAACAAACTCCTCAGAAAAATTAAGCAGACTTCTCCCCTCTTGCTTTATGGCTTTGCAGATGGCTTGTTGAACTCGCTCCAGACTAGGATTAGCCATTGGTTTAGATTGTAAAATAATGCTTCCAATTCGCAAATCTGTGCTAGCCATTATACCCCCTTTTCTAGTATCCCAAGTTACCACCTCAACCATCTTAACCAAACTTTTTAAGTCGACCGGATTTAAAGGCGCAGCCATAAAAATCTTACCTAAACCCTCGCGAGTATCCATGCTTGCCACGGCTAACCAAGGTTCATGTGCAAGGTCGTCTTTATGTCCGGCCGCAGCAATTTTACCATTAGCCAACTGAAACTGCGCATTGTTTCCCACCCTTGCACAAGCAATACGCTCGGGGTATGCATGCGCTAATAATAAGCCAGTTTCAAATGCATCATAAGCCTCATTAGAAGCCTCAATAGAGAGCAGTTTTCTATAAGATTCTGCTACCTTTTCTATTCGTGAAAACGACTTTCCTAAAGCATTATTTTTACGCGCTCTTCTAAGTGCCTCCACACGTAAATTTATATCTATACCCGCTTCTCTATTTAATGGATCTCTTTCTTCCAAAACAGCAGCCACATCACAAGCCAATTGCTTAGAGGCCAAATCGGGTGCCAATAATAACATATGAGCAATACGCGGGTGACAAGCCAACTGATGAATCTGCTTACCATGATCTGTAAGCTTAGCATTCTCTACCGCACCAATCTGCTCTAATACATCTAAGGCTTGCGCAACATGTGCAGCAGGTGGCTGGCTGATCCAATACAGTTGATGTATATCTTGAACCCCCCAAACAAATAAATCTAGCAATAAAGAAGCTAAATCTGCCTCTAAAATTTCTGGCACACGATGTTCCTGCAAACGAGCTTGTGTAGCGGGAGTCCACATTCTATAACAAACACCCGCACTTAATCTACCGGCTCTACCAGCACGTTGATCGGCAGAATCCTTCGATATTTGAACCGTTTCTAATTTACTTAAACCACTTTTTGGATCAAACCTTTGCATTCTGCTAAAGCCTGTATCAATAACCACTTTTACCCCTTCTATTGTTAAACTTGTTTCGGCAATAGAAGTAGCCAATACCACCTTTCTCTTACCACTTTTATTAGGCATAATAGCTAGATATTGCTCATGTTGAGGCAACATACCATAAAGAGGATGCACATTAAATTGCCTCGTTTCTTGCTTAAGCAATTCAGCAGTTTTGCGGATTTCTGCCTCACCAGGTAAAAACACCAAAATATCGCCCTCATGCTTTTTGGATGCCTCAATTATTAAACGAGATACTGTTTCTGGCAACAAACGAAGATCGGTTTCGCCACTATAAAAAATATCTACCGGATATTGCTTTCCTTCACTCGTAAGCACTGGCGCCTTTAAACGTTCGTTTATTGAGCTAGCATTAAGAGTAGCACTCATAATTAAGATACGCAAATCTGGACGCAAAATTTGCTGCGATTCACGACACAATGCTAACGATAAATCGGCATGAATACTACGTTCATGAAACTCATCAAAAATTACCAATCCAACATCCTCAAGAGCATTGTCAGATTGTAACATTCGGGTAAGAATACCTTCCGTTACTACAATAATTTTATTGTTGGTACCAACCCTATTTTCAAATCTAATTCGAAATCCTACCGTATCACCTATTTCCTCACCTAATAGTTCAGCTAATCTATAAGCAATACTGCGTGTTGCTAATCTACGCGGCTCTAATACAATAATTTTCTTTCCTTGTAACCAAGGTTCATCTAATAAAGCAAGAGGTAAAATTGTGCTTTTACCAGCACCAGGAGGGGCCTGAACCAAAAGAGTATTTGATTGCTCCAAGTGAGATTTTACCTGGTCTAAAATTTCGACGACAGGTAGAGAAAAAGTATAAGGATTAAAAGACGATTTTGACATGATATTAACTAATAGGTTATATTAATAACCGTAACGATTTTTATAAAAAGGAACTTCAGCAACCATATTACCTGATAAACTCTCAGTAACCAAGTATGAAATAAATTTTACAAACGGTAAGATGTTTTGCTCTGCACTTGCCTTCTCTAACGTATACATATATTCATCTCTAGATTCTAAGGGAATAACTGTCCATGTATAACCACCAGAGGCTAACATGGTGTTCATTATAAACCTAGCTATTCTTCCGTTTCCATCCATATATGGATGAATAAAAACAAAGATAAAATGACCAAGAACTGCACGAACAGAAGCCTCAGGTTCTTGTTCTAATAACTCAAAGAATACAGGCATAGCATCACGCATGGCATCTACATTTAAAGGCACATGTTTAGAGCTACCAATATATACTTGATTATTTCTATATCCAGATAAATCAGAAGCCTTTAATAAGCCCGAAGCAACACTAGGATCAAACAATTCTCTGTACCATTTACCATGATCATTGCTCACTTGTTTACCAGAATTGGCGCCATCTATAATAGTACTAATAGAATCGCGTACCGATTGAAAACATTGGTAATAACCACGTGCAGCCATGGCATCTCTCTGATTTTTATCTTCATCATTGTCTTTAACATTCCATTTACCAGAACTTACTCTTTCAATTAATTCTGGTGTTACTTTATACCGCTCTATAGATAATGAATGGTATGCATCAGTAACATAAATATCCTCGATAGATTTAAGAAACGCTTGCTTAGACTCGGTTAAACCAGGAGAAGATGGAAAATTGGCTATTACAATCTCACGCATTTGCATCCACATAAGACGAATACGAGTAGCATAGGGCGAACGCTCTCTAAAATTATAATCAATAGACAATTTTATATGAAATGGATCATCCTCTCTAATCTCGTAATAGGCTTGCTTAAATGTTTCTATAATTTGATTAGCAATATCATCTCTATTTATATTCCTAAAAGCCCCGGCCAAACGACCAGCAATAGTGGTATGGCCATTCTCTAACAATATTGGCAATACCTCAGAGGCATCTCTTAGCAGAGATAAAGCAGTGCGCGCATCTAAAGAGCTATGTGAATATACAGAAGTAGTACAATAAATAAGTGATGGCTGCAATTTATACATACGTATACCTCTTTGCACTTCGATGTGGTTAGAAGGAGGTAAAGATGTTTTTAAATTAAATAAAGATGTATTATGAGGTAAAGGAGTAGGATTATTATTTCCTAGTGGGGATCGAATTAGTATTTGATGAGGCACAGACCAATTTCCAGCATGCAATAAAACAGATTGATCGGCAGATAAACACCAATTATCACCGTATTTATGATTTAAATATTGAGCTATAAAATCCCAATACGAACTATACCAAGATGTAGTTTCTCCAAATTTTTCGGCAGGGTTTGTGGCAATATACCAACCCTTGGTAACCTCTCTTATAAAACCCTCTTTTACAAGTATTTTACGGTAAATAGCCTTAGGGATATCACTGGTATGAATACCAATAATAGACCTATCTTGAATGCTTTTTAACACTTTCAAAGCCTCAGAAAAACGCATGTTTGGAGTTACCATCTACCTAAAAAATTAAGACCAAAAATAAGTGCCAAAATTAGTTTTTAAACTTGTAACACTTTTATTAAATACAAATGTAATAAAATTAGTAAACACTAACGATAATATTTTATTAAACAGTAATGTTTTTTTACCTTTAAAACAAAAATATATTCCCATTTCAAAGTTTGGCAAGTTAAGTTATATGCGTTAAATTGCATGAAAAATATTGGGTTCGAACCAAAAGATATGGAAACGAATAAACATATATGGCGCTTTGAAACGATTGGTGGAGTTAGGCGCGTAAATTTAAACTCAGGTGCAGATTTAGTAGCACTAGAGTCATTGGATCAGAAATTATGGACAGCACTAAGTTGCCCAGTAAATGGATTAGAAATAGACCCTCATACGCTGCAATTAATAGATACAAACCAAGACGAACAAATTAGAGTGCCAGAAATTTTAGCAGCCGTTAAGTGGGTGTTAGGAATTTTAAAAGACCCGAACGATTTATTAGTTGGTTCAAACAGAATGCCTTTGAATTCTATCAATGAAAAAAGTGAAAAAGGTAGAGAAATTTTAGCCAGTGCCAGAATAATACTCAAAAATTTAGGTAAATCTGAACAAGAGTATATTGAGCTAGAAGATACAATAGATTCTGTGCAAATTTTTGCAGGCACTGCATTTAATGGAGATGGTATTATTACTGTTGATAGCACCTCAAAAACAGACTTACAAAAAGCCATTCAAGATATTATTGCTTGTATGGGTTCTGTTCAAGATAGAGGAGGAAAAGAAGGGATAGACGAACCAAAGATTAGTACCTTTTTTGAAGCCTGTACTTCCTATCAAAAATGGCAACAACAGAAATTAGATATATCACAAAAAATATTGCCCTTTGGTGAAAATACAGCCATTGCCTATGAGCTGTTCTTAGAAGTAAGAAAGAAAATTGACGACTATTTTTTGCGTTGTAAATTGGCAGCCTTTGACCCAGATACAACTCATATTTTAAATCAGTTACATTCACAAGTAGAGCACATTGTTGGCTCAAACCTAAGCGAAAAAATTGAAGAAATAAAAGGCTATCCATTGGCAAAAATTGAAGCAAACAAAAACCTAAATTTACTGAGTGGGATTAACCCTATTTGGGAAAGTAAACTAAAAAAATTTCATGAACTATTTATAGGCTCAACGAGCAAAGAAATTTCAGAAAATGATTGGCAAGCTATTCAAAAAAATCTGGAGCCATACGCAGAATGGTGTTATAGGGAGGTGGGTTCTGATGTTGCAATGCTTGGAATAGATAGAATTGAAGAACTGCTGAATTCTAACACCAAAACAGAATTGCTAACATTGGTAGAAGAAGATAAAGCCCTTTATAAAGAAGCAGAGAGCATGATGGAGGTAAACAAACTGCTTCAATATCATAGAGATTTATTTACCCTTTTAAGAAACTTTGTAAGCTTCAACGATTTTTATACACCCAACAAAAAAGCAATATTCCAGTCGGGTACGCTTTACATTGACCAGCGTAGTTGTGAATTATGTTTGAAAGTAAACGACATAAGCAGGCATCATAATTTGGTAAGCTATAGTAATATGTTTTTAATTTATTGTAAATGCATTGCTAAAGCAGATGGCGAAGAAATGATTATTGTGGCTGCGCTTACAAACGGTGATATAACAAATTTGATTGTTGGTAGAAACGCATTATTTTACGATAGAAGCGGAAAAGATTGGGACGCCACAATAATTAAGATTATTGATAATCCAATTAGCATTCGTCAGGCTTTCTTTACACCATATAGAAAGATATCAAATTTTATAAGTACTCAGGTAGAAAAATTTGCCGCCGCGCAAGACGAAAAAGTACAGCATAATGTAAAAGGAGGAATCAATAAAACAGCCGAGAAAATGGAAGAAAAAACCCAATCGGCGTCGGAGGAGGTAGATGCAGAATCTTTAGCATCAGATGCCACAAAATTTGATATAGGTAAATTTGTTGGGATTTTTGCTGCAATTAGCATAGCACTTGGCGCTTTAGGTGGTGCATTGGCCTCTATAATCGGTGGATTCTTAGCCCTAGTTTGGTGGAAAATGCCACTGGCAATTCTTGCAATCATATTATTAATTTCTACACCTTCTATGTTAATTGCCTACCTAAAGCTTAGAAAAAGAAACTTAGCTCCACTTTTAGATGCTAACGGATGGGCTATAAATGCTCAAGCTACTGTTAATATTAAATTCGGAAACTTGCTAACCCAATTCGCCTCAATTCCGCTCAACTCTGAATTAAATTTAAACGATCCTTTTAGTAAAAAGGGTATGGCACCATGGAAAGTAGCTGTTATTATAGGCTTTGCCATAGGTGTTATACTCTTTTTAATCGCTAAACTTATTTTCCATTTCTTCTAACCATTAATACTATCCCTGAGTAATATCATAAAAGTATTTGCCAATTTATATTAATTTTACTTTTTTATAGAAAGATATGGATGATAGGTTAAAAAGCTTGATTTACATGGGCGTTGGATTAGCTTCTACCTCCCAAAAAGCTAAGTTGCTTTTAGAAAAAATGGACTTAGAAGGCAGGCTTAGTGAAGAAGAGGGAAAGAGAATTGTAGGTGAAATTGTATCTGGAATAAAGCAAGAAGGATCCCATCTAGAAGACGAAGCATTTAGATACTTACACGATATTTTCAATGAATTAGATTCTCCGAACAAAAAAGAATTTATCGCGCTTCAAATCCGAGTTGAAAAATTAGAAAAATGCCTTAAAGAACTTGGTCATGACATTTAAGCATTTACGCAGGTATAAACAAGTATTGCAAGTGCTCATGAAGTACGGACTCGATGATATGTTTGCTAACTCGAGTCTCAAAAAAATGCTTCCAAAGTTGCGCTTCTTTAAGAAAATAAAAGGAGAGATTTCAAAAGTAACACATACCAGATTTGAGCGAATAAGGATGGCATTAGAAGAGCTCGGACCAACCTATATTAAATTCGGACAAATACTCGCCAACAGGCCAGATATTCTACCTGCAGAATTAATAGTAGAGCTCAAAAAACTACAAGATTCAGTTCCCATATTTTCTTTTGAAGAAGTAAAAAAAATTATTGAAACCGATTTAAACGGCAGCATTGAACAACTATTCTCCCAATTTTCGGTTCAGCCATTGGCCTCTGCCAGCATTGCCCAAGTGCACAGAGCTACCTTGCCCAGCGGCGAAGAAGTTGTTATAAAAGTGCAGCGCCCAGATATCGAAGAAATTATTGAAGAAGACCTCAAAATTTTAGCTGAACTAGCCGAAATTGCCGAGCAAAATTTTCCGCAAATAGCCCGGTTTGAACCAATAGAATTGGTGAAGTCTTTAAATAAAAGCATGAACCGCGAACTCAACTTTTTATTAGAGGCATACAACATTAACCATTTTCAACATTTATTTAAGGCTGAACCAAAGATTTATGTACCCAAAGTATTTAGTAAATTTAGCACCCGAAGGGTAATTTGCTTGGAGTATATGGAGGGCACCAAAATTGATAATATTCCTGCACTCATTGCCCAAAAAGAAGACCTAAACGAACTTGCCGAAAAGGGTTTATTTATCTATTTCCAACAAATATTTAGGTTCGGCTTTTTTCATGCCGACCCACACCCCGGGAATGTATTTGTGCTTAAAGACGGACGAATTTGTTTAATAGATTTTGGCATGGTTGGCACCATGAACAGAAAAGATAAAGAAGCCTTCAAAGAATTTATTGTGGCCATTGCCAAAGGTAGTTTGCATCAATTAACTGATGCCATTGAAGCCTTAACCAAAACACGTAGGGTTCAGAACAAAGAAGAATTAGCATACGATTTAAGCATTTTAATTGAAGAGTTTCCGCCAGAAACCATAGATGAACGCCACATGGGCGAGATTGTAGAAAGACTGCAAAAAATTATTTACAAACATAAATTGAGCTTTAGCAACGATTTCTTTTT
>JAUYMZ010000155.1 GCA_030699355.1 Bacteroidota bacterium
CGCTACTTATACTAAAAGTGATAAAACTGCTGGCGCATTATTAGTTGCCGCTGCACATAGCATGCTTTTATTGGGTATTATTCTATGGTTTATTAGTCCAAACGTGCAAGCAGCCCTTAGCAATGTAGGTGCCGCTATGAAAGATAAAGCCTTACGCTTTACCTTATTAGAACATCCTTTAACAATGATTATTGCTGTGGCTCTTATCCAAATTGGAAGAATACGTTCTAAAAAGGCTTATGCAGATTTGGATAAACATAAGCGAAGCTTGATTTTTTATGGTATTGCCTTAGTTTTAGTGCTATCTAGAATTCCATGGAATGTGCCCATTTTTAGATTTTAACCAGACAATTATATGACCCTAAATATTCAATCTCTCAAGTCTTTTTTTATTTTATCTAAAGAAGAGCGGGATATTTATGAGCATGAAATCTTATTGGTTAATACCAAGCGCACTTTTGCCATGTGCTTTGTAGGCCTATTATTAACAACGGCCAATATCCTTGCTTTTTCCAATAATATCGAACTTGAGTCGGGTTTAAGGCTTGCCTGGCGACAAAATGTTATCTTAGTTCATGCGGTGGTATTTATTATTTCGTTGATTAGTTTGGTTGTTTTATTTGTTCAAAGGTATTTTAATAACCATCATATAAAGCCAAATAAGACGATAGTAAATTTGATTAAACTCACCATCATTTCTGCTGGGATTTTATTGGCCATTGTAGATCAAATGCTCGATATGGGTATTTATGCTTTTCTATTGGTAATAATTGCTTTGGGAGTAGTTTTTTATTTAAAGCCGCTCGAGGCTTTGTTTATCTATCTTTCTGCTACTTTTATTTTTTATATAGGTATTGGATTAGAAACAAAGGATGTGGATGTACTTTTAAATGCTCGGGTAAATGGTTTAAGTTTTGCTTTAATTGGTTTGGGTTTATCCTTTATTTTTTGGCGAATGAATTTAAGACAAATTGCCTTAACCCAAGAGGTAAAACGACAGAATGAGGAGTTGTTAAATCAACATGCAGA
>JAUYMZ010000170.1 GCA_030699355.1 Bacteroidota bacterium
CAATTTTATATACCAGCTATTCTTTCTACAAAAATTACTTTAGGGGAAAAGAATTCGACGAATACCCACTTTGGATTGCCCACTATGCTACCGATGATTTAAATAGATTAACCAAAGAATGGCATTTCTGGCAGCACAATGAAAGCGGTAAGGTGAAAGGCATTAAAGGCAACGTAGACTTTAACGTTTTTAAAGGTGATTTCGATGATTTACTGCGTATCTGCAAACGCTAAAAATTCATTTCTTATTCCTTCTTTTTGGCAATGTAGGTGAGGTAGGTAAACAATATAGCACCTACGGCAAAAAATACAATATAGCCATATTTTTCTTGCTTATAAAAATCAATACTTAAATAGGCCATAATGCCGTAAAGTATTACCAATTTAAACCCTTTTTCGTAGCTGTAATTTTTAAATATTCTTGGCAAAATACCGTATACCATGGCAAAGCCAATGGCAATAAATACAAGGGGCAAAAGCCAATTATTTACGTTGTTTAGATTTTCCATTTCTTTCTATAATTGCTTTAAATTTATCGAATAAGGCCGTGTTCTCGTAAATACCTCCAAAGTTTTCTGAGCCAGGACCAAAAGCAAAAACAGGCACCATAATCCCACTATGCCCTTTGCTAGAATAATGAGGGACAAAGCTTTTAAGGTTCTGCTTATCTTCCAATAAACTTAATCCACCTGTTTCGTGGTCGGCTGTTACAACCACCAAAGTGTTTTTATCTTTTTGCGCCCAATCTAACACCGCATTTAATACCTCATTAAAATCGAGCAACTCAGCTTTCATATACTCAAAGTCATTATCATGTCCGCCCCAATCTATTTGCGAGCCCTCAACCATCAAAAACGAGCTTGTATAATATTTTGTTAAGTTGGCCTGAGCCAATTTCGCGGCATCATTTAACAAGGTTCCCCTACCCGCTTGCCTTGTTTTTAAACCATTTGCGGCTAAGGTATAAATCAATTTAGGGGCATCGGTTTGAACCAACACAGAATCATGTTTGGTAACAAAACCAATTTGATTAAGCTCTGTAAATAAATTGCGTTGGTCTTTGCGTTGTGTGAAGAATTTTTGTCCACCACCAATGGCAATATCACAGCGTTGTTGCAGCAGAAATGCGGCAATTTCATCTTCCATTTTTCTGCTTGGCACATGAGCATAAAAAGAAGCGGGTGTAGCGTGGGTTATAGAAGAAGTAGCAACCACACCCGTTCCCCAGCCATTGTTTTTGGCTATTTCAAAAATGGATGGATGTGCTTTTTCTGCACTATCAACACCAATAGCGCCGTTTTTAGCTTTTTTGCCAATAGAAAAAACGGTGGCACCCGCGCCGCTGTCTGTTACATAATTATCTGCCGAAGCCGTTTTACTAAGACCAATTACCTCAAATCTTTCGAAAGCATTTTGTCCGGCATAATTAACCATCACGCCAGAAATTTGAGCTAGGCCCATGCCGTCGCCAATTAGAAAAATAATGCGCTTTGGCATTTTCTTTTTACGAGGCTTTGGTTCAGACCGTAAAAGAAATGGACAAATAAGGAGGATGCTTAGCACCCAAAAAGAAATTTTAGCAACACGCAGCATACTATCAAATTTTAGCAAACGAAGGTGCAATAATAATATGAAAAACGGTATTATCTTTTAATTAATCTCGTAGCACTTTCCGGGCAGAGAGCGCAGCAAACCCATAAACTCGAGCTCCAATAATTGCAGGGCTAAGGTGCCGGTATCGGTGCAAAGTTCAAATGCCATTTCATCTATCCCAATTTTAACTTTGGCTCTAATGTATTGAATTAGTTGTGCTTGTTGCGGAGTAAGTTGTGTAAATAAATCTAACTTTTTTACGTCTTTGTTTTTATTTGTCCAACCCATGAGGGCAATTAAATCGGCGGCACAAGTAATCATTAAGGCTTTTTGGTCTTGAATTAAATAATTACATCCTTGCGAATAATAATCGCTTACCCTGCCCGGCACGGCCATAATTTCTTTGTTATAAGAATAGGCAATTTCGGCGGTAATTCTGGCGCCACCCTTAATAGCAGTTTCGGGTAAAATGAGCACATCGGCTAATCCTGCCACAATGCGATTTCGTTTAGGGAAATTTTCCCTATCGGGGTTGGTACCACTGGGAAATTCGCTTAACAATCCGCCACATTCAATCATTTTTTTAGCCAAACTTTGATGCATACTTGGATAAATTCTATCAAGGCCATGGGCTAAAATACCAATATTAGGTATTTTATGCTGAACGCAAGCCTTGTGAGCAATGCCATCAATACCGGCAGCTAATCCGCTTACAACCTGCACGTGGTGTTGCTTTAATTCCTCTACCAATTGTTGGGTAAATGCCCTACCATAATCGCTGGCTTTTCTGGTTCCAACTATGCCCACCATGCGCGTTGGGTTCAAATCGAAATTACCTAAACCATATAAAAGACAAGGCGCATCGGCAATGTCTCTGAGGCGATATGGATAATTTTCATCTAGGTAGAAATAGGTTTTAATTTGATGTTTATCAATAAAAAGCAGTTCTTGTTCGGCCGCTTTAAAGTTTTTAAACGAAACAATATTTTGAGCCAGCACCTCGCCAATGCCGGGCACTTTCAGTAATTTGCTTTTCCGCTCTTTAAAAACGGCCTCCACACTGCCACAATAGCTAATGAGGTTTTTAATAAGCACATCGCCAATGCCCGGAATCATTTTAAGGGCAATTTGATGCAATAAATTTGGAGTAGTTGGATTCATAAAATAGGCTAAAAATTTTACAAGGAATCGAGGGTATATAAAATGGTTTTTTCTATGGTATCGGCTGGATTTTTACTAAATTGATGTGTAATTCTGTTGGCAACAATGGCGTTTACGGCAATGGCCTTGAACCCAAACACCTTACTTAAACCAAGGATGGCGGCGGTTTCCATTTCAAAATTAGTTACCTTACCTTGGGGCAATTGCAAGTTTTGTAGCGAAGAAATCAAATTTCCCGACTGTGTATTGGCCCTCAACTTTCTACCTTGTGGAGCATAAAATCCACAGCAGGTGGCGGTAATTCCTTTTAAACTTCGGTGGTCGAACTGCGCCAATAAATCTGGGTGAGATTGATAGAAATAAGGCTTTAAAAAATCGAGTCCGAGCTCCTTTCCAAGATGAGCAACATCGGCATCGGGCTCTATCTGGTAATACCAAAGCAGGTGGTCTAGACCTAAACCGTGGGTAGAAACCAAAATGCTATCTACCGGAATATCTTCTTGCAAGGCGCCACTGGTTCCAATACGGATTAAATTTAAATCACGTTTCCCGGATTTAATTTCACGCGTGGCCAAATCAACGTTCACTAAGGCATCCAATTCATTCAAAACAATGTCGATATTATCGGTTCCAATACCCGTAGAAATTACGCTAATTTTGTTTGAACCTAGGGTTCCGGTATGGGTTATAAACTCCCTTTTTTGCTTTTTAATTTGAATGGAATCGAAGTGCTTAGAAACTTCCGAAACCCTATCAGGATCACCTACTAACAAAACGGTTTCACCCAAATCTTCTGGCAGCAAATTGAGGTGATAAACGGACCCGTCTCCATTTAGAATTAATTCTGTAGCTGGTATTTTGTTTATCATTTAATATTATTGTAGTTTACTGCTAATTAAAACAATTACATTTGTAAACAAAAATTTCAACTTCTTATTTTATGGAAAACAAAAGAAATATCATGTTAGTACCGGTAGATTTCTCAGAAATATCTATCAATGCCCTGCAACATGCCGCTCAAGTAGCCAAGCATTTTAACAACGACTTAATATTGCTAAGCATTTTGGAAGAGGATTTCTTAAGCAATATTTTTAGTTTCAGCAAAAACGAAACGAAAGACAATTTAGCCAAAGAGGCGATGATGAATCGTTTAAAAGAAAAGGCTAATGAAGTAAATAAAGCTTTTGGCATTCATTGCATTACCGAAGTAAGAAGCGGTAAAATCTACAAAACCATTATTGAAACTGCCGAAGAATTTGGTTGCGATTGCATTATCATGGGCACACATGGAGCCTCTGGCGTTGAGCGCGTAATTGGTAGTAATGCAAGCAAAGTTATAAGTTATAGCACCACGCCAGTTATTGTGGTAAAAACAGATAAAAACCCGAACGCTTATAAAAACATCGTATTCCCATTAGACTTATCTAAAGAATCGAAACAAAAAGTTAAATGGGCATTACATCTTGGAAAAGCATACAATGCAACCATTCATATTTTAACCTATAAAATTGGTGATGAATTTTTGAATATTAAACTCAATGCCAATATCAAACAAATTGAAGGTATATTCGACGAAAATGGAGTTAAACATACCACCACCATATTAGAAGATGATGATGATTTTGCACGCAGAACTTTAGAGTTTGCAGAAACTCAGTTAACCGACTTAATCATGATTATGACGCAGCAAGAAAACGATAAATCTATCCGCGAGTATATCATTGAAACCTACGCTCAGCAAATTGTAAATGATGCCGGAAATGTTCCTATTTTCTGCGTAAGTCCGCATTACGAAATGTTTAAAAGCGAGTTTGTTATTTAACAATTATGAATTATGAATTATGAATTATTTCTATTCTTCGCTATCGCAAAGAATCTTTATGTTTGTAACGAGCTTTTTCAAGACAATAATGATTACGAATAATGTGTCAATTCATAATTCATCATTCATAATTCATAATTCATAATTCACTTAAGGTTTAACATAAATATTAGCATTATTTCTATATCCGGGCTTATTTTGGTGCCAATCAGAAAAGAGGCTTCCACCACTTTGAGCCCACTGTCCAAACTTTAAATGAGCGGTTACAATATCCGCTTTTTCTATAGGGTAATTAAAAGTTTGCGGCGTTAATATGGCCCAAGGCAAATTGTCTTTACTTACATAATATTGATTTTGCCCCACGTTCGTTCTATCATCGCCAGTGCCAAAATAAGCTGGATTGGCTAAAGCAGTAGGCAATTTACCAGGCAAGTGAATCTCCATGCCTCTGTTGTTGCCCACCGAAGTTCCCCAAATAAAAGGGTTGTAGGCATCTAAGCCAAAAGTACTTATAGCAATGGGAGTAGTTAAAGTAAATCGCATTTGTTTTAATACAGTATCTGCATAGGGTTCACTAGGTATGGTATTCCATCTGGCCTGAACCGAACGGATGTTATCAAATATTTTCACTACCGCATTGTTATGACCATTTTCTAAACTTGCACCTATAAGCGAATTTATATTGCTCGCATTGGCCGGGAACTCAACTGCAAAAGCATGCTCAATTTGTCCGCCACTGGCTCTTAACACATAAGTAGCTGCTACATCTTTTACTTGGTTTTGCGCATTGCTTACCAACTGATAGTTAAAATCCATTACCACATCATTTAAATCATAATCGCCATAATACGGCCATAAGTCTTCAAAAGCAGCAGTAGCATATTGGTTCAAACCGGGATAATAACTATTAAATGCACGGGCGGCGTCATTTGGGTATTCGTCGTCTATATCATTTACCCCATCCCCATCTGTATCAGAAGCTGGAGGTAAAGTAACAATGCTATCGGTGGAAATGGCAGAAGCCGGATTGGCGCTTGTATAAAACAATACATCATTAAAATCGTGGTCGCAGCCCGATGAATTGCGCAAAATATCTTCAAAGCCAAAAATGTATTTGTTACTAGCTGCATCGCGCAATAAAACCATGTGTTGCCTTAAATTTGGATCAGCCTCTGGATTGAAATTTTTGTGCGCGTACAACAAGCCAAATCCCACTCCTAAAGTAGCATTTGTATTATTAAATCCATTAGCTGCAATGCCAAAGGCGATAACCGTATCGGCACCAAATCTGCCTAAGAAAACCTTATCGCCTGTAAGCAAACCACCACCCGAATTATTAAGCGAAGCATTGGGATAAACAATATACAAAGAATCGATGGCGGCGGCGCTTGCCGGTGGATTATTTTTGGGATATTTGTAATAGAACAAAGTATTTCTATAGCCCGCACCCTCGGTTAAAAAGGTTACCCAAACATCGGCGGCTTGGGTAAGTGTAATGGTTCTTTTAGCTATATTATCATCTAACAAGGCCGGTTTGTTGATGGCAACAGAAACCCTTGAAGGCAAGGTAGCCCAAATGTCATTAATTAAATCATTGCTTACAACATCTCTGGGCGAAACTAAATTATTAGGCACACCCGCACTGTTCCATCCAAGTGGTAAAGATTTAGAAGAAAATTTGGCGGCACTTTTAAACATCAATCCGTAACCGGTATAAGAATCTACTTGCTTGGTTTTAATGAAAGTAGGGTTTGAACCTCCAATATGGAGTGTTTGCGAAGCAGATTGCACAGGAACCAAAAAATTTTCTGGAGTTCCTAATAAACTGGTATTACAAACCAACTCTTTTACAAAAGCTGGAACTTGCATCTTTACTTGCAATTTGCCTTGGGCATCTACCTTACCTTTAAAAAGTAAACTTCCTCCCTTTTCAGGCAAATCTGTATGAATGGTTAAACTTACATTTTTACCTGGCTTATCTTGCACATTGAGTACAGAAAATTGCAAGTCTACCAATATCTGATTTTGAAAAGCAAAGCCTTTTGGAACTTTCATCTCAAAAACCGATTTAGGGTTTTCTACTACATTGTCCGGAGCTGTTTTAACTTGCTCTGTATCTTTTTTACAAGCAGTTTGCGCCGCAACAATAAAGGCCAAAATAATAAATACGTTTTTCATAGTACCGAGATAAAGTACAAATATATACAAAAACAACAAAATTGAGGGTGATATTAATCAGGGAATAAAAGCTATTTTTGAAACATGGAGTTTAGAAGTATTCATTCATTTGAGGCCATTCAAAATCCGTTGCGGTACGGACAAAAAATTTTGTGCGTGGGCTCTTGTTTTGCGGCCAATATGGGCATGTTGTTAGAAAAACATTTTTTTGATGCCCAAACCAATCCCAACGGCATCATTTTTAACCCCATAAGTTTGGTTCAGGGCTTACAAATTGGACTTAATCCTAGCTTGTTTGAAGAAGAAAAATACGTATTCGAATACAACAATCGCTACTATTCATGGCTGCATCATGGAAGCTTTCAGGCTAGCAGTAAAAAAGAATTATTAGAGGCAATCGATACCCAAAACAAACGCATACAGGAGCACCTAACGCAAGGAAATTTCTTGTTAATCACATGGGGTTCGGCACATGTGTATACCTTACAATCAAATAAAGAAATAGTGGCCAATTGCCATAAATTACCCGGACATTTTTTTCAAAAAAGGCTATTAAGTGTAGCCGAAATAGTGAGCCATTATCAAAGTTTTTTGAAAAGCATTTTACAAATAAACCCCAAGCTCCAAATAATTTGGAGTATTAGTCCGGTAAAATACCTGCGCGATGGCTTGCACCAAAACAACCTAAGCAAATCTACCTTGTTTTTAGCACTTGAAGCGTTGCGCCAAGAATTTCCCAATCAGTATTATTTCCCGGCATTTGAGTTGTTGCAAGATGAGCTCCGCGATTACCGCTTTTATGCCCCCGATATGGCTCATCCCAGCGAGCAGGCCATTCAATATATTTGGGACCAATTTAGGCAACATATATTTAGCGAAGTAGCCCTGAGATTGTACGAGGATATTCGCCCCATTACTTTATCTATGGAACACAGAATTTTGCATCCCAATTCTCCAGAGCACCAAAGGTTTAAAAGAAAACAATTAGACAATATTAAACTCCTTCAAGAAGCATTTCCGCAACTCAATTTAGGTTCAGCCCTAAGCTATTTTAGCTCTTAATTTTTCTTTCTTTTTTTGCTCTGAACCAAAGAATTTACAAACATCTTTTAGTCCGCACACCTCGCATTTGGGCGAGCGAGCCAAGCAAGTATATCTGCCATGTAAAATAAGCCAATGATGTGCTGTGGCAATGTATTGTTCGGGTATGTGCTGAACCAATTGTTTTTCTGTTTCTAAAGGTGTTTTGGCGGCTGTAGTTAAACCCAATCTAGCACTTACCCTAAACACGTGAGTATCTACCGCCATGGCAGGTTGCTGATAAACCACACTCGCAATAACATTGGCTGTTTTTCTCCCAACACCCGGCAATTTCACCAAATCTTCTATGCGTTCTGGAACCACAGCCCCAAAATCATTCACCAGCATTTGTGCCATTCCAATTAAATGCTTGGTTTTATTATTGGGGTAAGAAATAGATTTTATGTAAGGAAATAAAGTATCAAAATCGGTTTGAGCCAAACGTTGCGGGGTAGGAAAATCTCTAAAAACATCTACGGTTACCAAGTTTACTCTCTTATCTGTGCATTGCGCCGAAAGAATAACTGCCACCAACAATTGATACGGATTTTCGTACTGCAATTCAGTTTCAGCAACCGGCACATTTGTTAAAAAATAATCCAGTACTTTTTGATAACGCTCTGTTTTCTTCATTACCTGCAAAAGTAATCAATTATGAAGTATGAATTATGAAGTATGAATTATGAAGTATGAATTATGAATTATGAATTATGAATTATGAATTATGAAATTATGATTGGCCCACCGGAGTCTTGGTAGGTGGGAAGAAAAACCCAAAAAAAAACACTAGCCCCTAGTTTCAACTAGGGGTAAACGATGCACACGCCCAAACACCCCACATTCCCACAAACAAAACAACCTCTTTTATGATGCACACGCCCATACACCCCACACCCAACAATCACCATTATTCATGCCGGGAGTTTTGATTAAAGGCAAATTACGAATTACGATTGGCCCGCCGAAGCCTTGGCGCAGGTGGGAAGTATAAATTATTGCTGTCTGGGGAAATCTTACTACAAACAAAGAGGTCCTTCGCTCCACTGCGTTACGCTCAGGATGACAACATTTTAGAACTAACAGGCAGATGGCTTAGAGGCAGCTTCGCTGCCTCTAAGCCATCTGCCGCTAAAAACCTTCTTGTGCCTTGTCATCCTGAGCGTCAGCGAAGAATCTTAATGTTTTTCCCGAACAGCAATGATTTCGAATTTAAAAAACACTATATTTGTTAGCATGAAATACCTATTTAGTATCCTTTTTTGTTTGGCAATTGTTACAACGCAAGCGCAGGACAAACCCAAGAAAAATCCAGAAATAAAACGCTTTGTTTTCCAAGCCAATACTCAGATAACTAAACGCGTTTACGATAGCATTTACTTCGATTTAGACTACAGCAAAGGCAACAAATGGGTGTTCAAATTTTCGCATCAATTTGCCGAGTACCCAATGATTTCAGACGACGAATATTTTGAGTCGTACGAGTTTGAAATAGACCCTCCCAAAGGCAATCGTTTTACCATTAAAGATGGCGATTTTGAAAAGCATCAAGTTATTTATAACCGCAGTTGTTTTTGTCCGGATGCAGGTTTACGCAACCTGGTAGATGGCACCATAACAGGCAAAAGAATCAGAGGCAATACTTGGCTTGTAACCTTCGATGGGTATATTCATCCAAGGCCGGGCAAAGACTTTCCTCCCTATGCCAAAAAATGGAAAGGTTATTTTAAACCTAACAAGCTAGTGTATTAAAAATGACAGATTTTTCTATCCAACCGGCCACTCCCAATGACTGCGGTTTGATTTTAGATTTTATAAAAGGTATTGCAGAATACGAAAAATTGAGTCATTTAGTTGAGGCAACTGAAGAAAAAATACGGACACACCTATTTGGAGAAAAAGCAGTGGCCGCTTGTATTATAGCTTATAATAATAAAGAAGCAGTTGGCTTTGCGTTGTACTTTCACAACTATTCTACCTTTGTTTCTAAACCCGGAATTTACCTCGAAGACCTATTTGTTTTGCCTATTCACAGAGGGAAAGGTTATGGCAAGAAACTGCTGCTTCATTTGGTTCAAACCGCTTACGAAAAAAATTGTGGCAGGTTAGAATGGAGTGTATTGGATTGGAATAAACCGGCCATCGAATTTTATGAAAGTTTGGGCGCAAAACCCATGCAAGGTTGGACCGTTTACCGCATGGATGAAGGGCGGATAAAAGAGTTGGCTCAGGCTAATCTATCTCAAAATAATTGAGGTCTTTACTAAACGAATCTTTGATATACCACGTGGCAAAAAAGGCCAATAACAAACAAGCTAAGCCTACCCAAAATGCAGCTTGAATTACACCTAATTGAAGAGATAAACTTGCAAAACTTAGGGTAATTGGAACAACTGCACCGCGCACAAAATTAGGTACGGTATTGGTAACAGTAGAACGAATATTGGTTCCAAATTGCTCGGAGGCAATGGTAACAAACAATGCCCAATACCCCGTTGCAAAGCCAATTCCAAAGCACATCCATTTATAATATTGTGCACTTAAAAATTGGGTATTAAATAAAAAGACTAGCATAAGGATAAAAGACAATAACAGGTATAAGAATACCACTTTTTTACGACTGCGAAGGATTTGACTTAATAAGCCACTGGCCAAATCTCCAGCAGATAAACCCAAGTAGGCAAACATAATGCTATCTGCAATATCTAATTTACCCAGAAACCCATGCGCTTCTGCAAATCTATTCGACAGATTAATGAGCACACCAATGGCAAACCAAATAGGCAAACCAATTAAAATGCAAGCCATGTATTTTAGAAAGTTAGCTGGCTTTTTAAACAAAGAAAAGAAATTTCCTCTTTGGATGTGTACGTTTTGTTTAAGGTTGGTATACATACCGCTTTCGTAGGCGCCAGCGCGCATAAGCAATAAGGCTAAACCCAAACAACCACCCACAATATAAGTGGCTTGCCACCCAAAACTTTTCCCAACCAAGCCTGCCACCACGGCGCCTAAGGCACCAAAAGTTACAATAATCATGGTGCCATATCCACGCTTTTCTTTGGGCATATTTTCTGCTACCAAGGTAATTCCCGCACCTAACTCACCGGCTAAACCTACCCCTGCAATAAACCTAATGATAGCATATTGTTCTATATTGGTTACGAATGCATTTAAAATATTAGCCACCGAGTACAATAAAATTGAACCAAACAAAACAGATACCCTACCCTTTTTATCGCCCATAACGCCCCAAAGAATGCCACCAATGAGCATACCTGTCATTTGTAAATTAAAGAGATAAATTTCGTTGGTTTTAAGCGCCTCGCCCACAAAACCAAGTGCTTGCAAGCTTTCATTTTTAACAACATTAAAAACGATGAGGTCATATATATCTACAAAGTAGCCCAATGCAGCTACAATAATGAGTAGGTTAATATTATTTTTCTTTGCCATATAGGATGGCAAAATAAGAGAAGATTCACGAATTACATAATTAGGAGGTTTAAAATTTAGCTTCTTCACAAGAAAAACGAAATCACTTTAGGGCACAAGCTACTCCCGCAACTCCACACTTGTTTTGAGGTAACTGCCAACTACACCTAAACCACCTTTTACGTTGTTATACATGGGTGAGGGCTCGCTAAAGGGATCATCTCCAAAATAGTTTACACGGCGGCGGTGGTATTCGTAATAAGGCAAATCGGATGTAACTAAGTTTAGGGCGTATTTAGATTGATTGGGCTCTGGATTATATACGTTAACTTCGAAGCTACTGGCCATTGTTTTTCCATCTTGCTGCCTATCTAAGAAAAAACCATTGTGCAACTCTTCTGCGCCCTCTGCTGGAAATTCTGGTTTTGGGTAGAGCGTAATTCGGTAGTAGTTTTCTTGCCCCGGAATATCTGTCCATTTGCAGGTAAACCTGCGTTTTTGTTCCCACTCAAAAGGTGATGGAACTTTGGCTTTAGCATACTCACTAAAACTAGCCGCTAGCTGAGGCACACGCGTGGTTCCCCATACCGAATCATTATTTACTAATGCATAAACTGTGTAGGATTTACCAGGCTCAATGGCTATGGCAGATAAGGGTGTTACGTAAAATCCTACCTGCCAAACAAAATCAAAATCTACCCTTTCGCCAGTTTCACTTATAAGGTAAACGCGCGCATCTGTAATGGTTCTTGGTTCTTGGTAATTTCCAATTACGGGAGAAGATATGCTAACAAAAGCAGTTTGCTGAGCATTTTCATTTGATAAAAAAGCAAATAAAACCAATTTAGGTTTGGTGCTTGGCAATGCCACATCTGCCTCCTTTTCACAAGAGAGAAAAGCCAAAGAAATAAATAGGAATAATATTCTTTTCATGCCTTAAAATTTAACATTATACGAAATAGAAGGAATAATAGGAAACAAAGTAATTTGCATTAATTTAGGTGTGGTGCTGCCCACAGGCGTATCTATGTAATAGAAAAACGGATTATACCTATTATACAAATTATATACACTAATCTCTATGGTGCTATGGTAATGTTTCATTTGTTTTTGAAACTGCAAACCCAAATCTAAACGGTGGTAAGCGGCCATTCTAAAAGCATTTCTATCAGTATACTCAGAAACAGCTCCATCCCAAAAAGTAAAACCTCCCATAGAAGTTCTGTGCCTTGGAGCCAAATAATTGGAGATAGGTAAAGTAATGGCATTGCCCGTTCCATACACCCATGTGGTAGAAAGTTTAATGCCGCGTTTTCCATTTTTCTCCTTGCGCAATTCATACATCCCAACCACACTAATATCATGTCGCCTATCGTATCTTGCAAAAAACTCTTTGCCAAAATTCACCTCATCAAAACGCATTTTTGTCCACGATAAGGTATAGCCAATCCAACCTGTAAAACTGCCCTCCTTCTTCTGCAAAAAGAACTCAGCTCCATAACTTTTGGCCCTACCAAAAGTTAAATTATTTTCCCAAGAGGTAGCATTTCCCGAACTTGCTTGTGAAGGGTCGTAATCAAAAAAACTAGCGCCTTCTTTATAAGTAATAATATTTCCAGATTCTTTATAATATCCTTCTAGGCTAATACTAAAACCCTTGTTGAGAAAATCTTTTACAATACCTGCTGCCAATTGCCAAGAATTTTGCGGCTTCACATAATCTGTAGAAGGCACCCACAAATCGGTTGGCAAACCTATACCTGTATTAGAAAGTAAATGAATGTATTGGTTCATCATGGCATAAGAAGCTTTTATAGCCACGTCATTTTTAATTTTATAGGCCGTATTGATGCGCGGCTCTAAATTCACATAATTTTTATTCCGTACATTAAAATGTGTAAGGCGTAATCCCGGATTAAGCCTTAATCGTGGCCCCAACTTAATATCGTCTTCGGCATACAATGCATTTTCCCAGGCATGAATAGATTGCTTATTTTTTTCATTTAAACCTAATTGCGAATCAGAAAAAACAAAAGCAGATGGCGTAAAATTATGACTAATTATTTGTGTACCAAATTTAATGGTATGGTTGGTATTCGGACGATAATCAAAGTCGTACTTAAGCGAATAATCTCTTATTCCAGAGCTATATTCTAGGTTAAATTTACTACCCTGATAGGTGGCGTTTTGGCTCAGACCGAATTGATAATTACTTACAATAAAAGAGGCATTAGAAAACAACTTAGGACTAATAATTCTGTTCCAGCGGAGGGTTCCTGTGGCATTGCCCCAAGCTAAGGCACCACCCGATTCAGTGCCATCATATTTTGAGCTAAAATAAAACTTATCTCTTCCAAAATAACCACTTAAAAAAATCCTATTTTTATCATCAATCTCGTAGTTAGCCTTTAAGTTTAAATCGTAAAAAAAATAACCGCCCTTATTTGTTTCGCTCTGAAAAGGCATGGTAAGTGCATCGAAATAAGTTCTTCTACCCGAAATTAAAAACGATGATTTTCCTTTAATAATTGGCCCCTCCAAGGTTAAGCGCGAAGATAAAATTCCAATTCCTGCCTCCCCTTTTAGTTTTTCTTTATTACCTTCTTTCATGCGCATATCTATAACCGAAGATAATCGTCCGCCATACCTTGCAGGAAACCCACCTTTGGTTAACTCCACACTGTTTAAGGCATCGCCATTAAACAAACTAAAAAAGCCAAATAAATGAAAGGCATTGTAAACGGTGGCATCGTCTAATATAATTAAGTTTTGGTCGGGACCGCCACCGCGCACATAAATACCCGAATTGCCCTCGCTGCCTTTTTGCACACCCGGCAATAGTTGAATAACCTTAAGTACATCTTTCTCGCCCAACAAAGCAGGAATGTCTTTGATTTGAGAAACCGGAATTTCTATCACACTCATTTGCGTTTGGTCTGCAAAGCGCGTAGTTTGTTTATTGGCATTTACCACAAGTTCCTTGAGGTTTACATCCGATTCCAATTCCAGTTTCATTTGAATATTTTTATCCAAATTAATTTGAAAGGCTTTTGGCTTGAACCCAACATAAGACACAAGCATTTCGTAGTTACCAGTTCCGAGTGTTAAAGAAAAAAATCCGTACGCATTGGTTACAGTGCCCAATCTCAAAGTAGGTATGGCAACACTCGCTCCAATTAAAGCCTCTCCACTCCCCTTTTCGTAAACATATCCACTAATGGTATATTTCTCGGCGGCTTTGAGTTGGTTCAGCCCGAAAGAAAAAAACAACACAAAAAGTAGCGATAATTTTGTTTTCATTGCACCTTAATACGAATGTTTTTAAAAATTGTTGTAGGCCATTAAAACTTATTTTTCCACATCATACTTTCTACAGGTTTAACCCCGCGCTTGTTGTATTTAGCCGATTTTTTGGCGTTGTACATAACCTCTATCTCCCCTTCTACCACAAAATAAATAAGTTGTCCAATAGGCATACCAGCATAAATACGCACGGGTTGAGCACAAGAAATTTCGAGTGTCCAGGTATTGCAAAAACCCACATCTCCCTTGCCTGCTGTGGCGTGAATATCAATACCTAAGCGGCCTGTGCTGCTTTTACCTTCTAAAAACGGAACATGTTTATGGGTTTCTGTATACTCGGCGGTTACACCTAAATACAGCGTATTAGGTTGCAGCACAAAACCTTCTGATGGAATTTCAAAAGTATCTATTTTATTATGCTCGCGCGCATCTAGCACCCTATCTTTATAGGTTGCCAAGTGCCTGCCCAAATGTACATCATAACTATTGGTGCCCAAACATTCTTTTTTAAAAGGCTCAATAAGAATATTGCCCAATTCCATTTCTTCGAGGATACGCTTGTCTGATAAAATCATTTTTCAAAATTTTAACAAATTAACGATAAAAAAAATAAATTTGGCTGCAATTTAAAAGAAATAAAACGATGGTAACAGCAGATAATTTAGGAATTGGCAGCAGGGTAAAACACCCCGATTATGGATTGGGTGTAGTGCTCAACATAAAAGGCGTTCATTATCAAATAACTTTTGTAAACGAAGGCAAAAAAGACATCAATCGGTTTGAACACAATCTCGAAATTATAGAAGCTATTGAATCGCCAGATGATTTAATAAGCAGCTTGGAAATGGAAAGAACGCTTATTGGCATATTGAGGCGTTGGACAGAAATGCCCGAGCATGTGAGTTTGGGTAGCAAGTGGACGGGTGGTAAAATGATTTTGCAGCCCGGCGATAAAAATATGGCCAATAAAGAAATACCCATTGATGCTTTTTTTCATAAAATTGTGATGCTCCGCGATAGGCTCCGTGTTTTGGAGCAGCGCATCAATTCGCACGATAAATTAAGTGATGAAGAAAAAGTAAACATGCAACAATACATTACCAAAGTGTATGGTTCGCTTACCACATTCAATGTATTATTTAAATTTCCACACGATCAGTTTGTGGGAGAAAAAGGTGGGAAAGAATAAAAAAAGGGGCATAAAGCCCCTTTTTTTATTATTGATAAGTGAGTTTTAATATTAATCTAAAATTAGTTCTACACGCCTGTTATTGGCTTTACCAATTTTAGAATCATTATCATCTAAAGGTTGATTTTTTCCTTCTCCAACAGCTGAAATACGCTCTTTTACAATTCCCCTCGATTCTAAATAAGTTGCTACTGCATCTGCGCGTTGTTTGCCCAATTTCTTGTTATATTCGGCTGAACCAATGCCGTCTGTATAACCAATTAGCTTAATTTTATACGCAGGATTATTTCTTAAAATAACCGCTACTGTATTCAAATGTTGGTATGATTCAGCATTAATTTGATAAGAGTTGTAAGCAAATCTGATAGGATACATTTCTACCAATAGTTCATTTTTAAGTCTGTACTTTTCATCTTCACTTAATTTACCGCCACCTGTGTTTGAACTGCTTGTTGAAGGTGCTACCGCAACACTTGGATTCGTATTTGGTTCAGCCTTAGTTTTAACACTAGGCGCCTCATTTGCCTTGGCCACAGCAGCTTCAACAGATTTAATCTTCTCTTCCAATTTTTTCATTTCATCCACTGGAGGGCAGCCATTGTTAGAGAATAATCCTGGCACATCTGGGCATTTATCAAACTTGTCTACAATGCCATCCTCATCAGAATCTTTAGAACCAGGTCTGTTTAAATAGCTGGCCAAAGTTTGATTAACAGAATCGTTGATATTTTTCACCGCTTGATTTACTTGTTCATCTAACCTAGCCTGCAAATGATCTACCCTATTATCTTGCCAAGCCAAAGTTTGGTCTACATGTTTATTGCGGCCAAATGCATATTTAATACCCACAGAACTTCTTAGCATTTGATCTCTTCCGCTACCATAATCATATCCATCCCAGGCATCAGTAGAAATGGTATTGTACTCAGACAGGATGTATACACTCCAGTTTTTATTGATATAATACCTTGCTCCCAATCCAAACCCATACATAAGCGCAGCACCGGAAGTTTTTGGCCCTAATGGAAAATCATCTGAAATCAATTTTCGCTCAGATTCGTATTGTGCTCTGGAAATACTTGCACGTAAAAAAGGCACAAATTTATAATCCTTGGTGCGTAAACTTCTCTTTAAACTTATGTTGGCTCCCAAACTATAAAAACCAACACTCGATTCGTAATACTCTGTTTTGTTAGCGCCAGTCATTTTACCTTGTTCGTAGCCAAAATCCATGCTAAAAAGTGGACTAAAAAAGTAGTTCACATCAATTCCAGCGGCCATATCAAAGGCAGTTTTTGGTCCGTTTAAACCACTTAAATCATTGGCACTAGCACCAGTGGTAAGCAAGTCGAACGCGCTATACTTTACATCGTATAAATGACTCACTTTTAAACCCAAGGAGAACCTATTCAATTTATTCGCCGTTGATTTACTAGCTGTTTCAAGAGTAGTTTGATTTGAAGGCGCTTGCGCCTTCAAATCAAGTGAGTTAAAAGTTATGGTTAGGATCAGACCTAAGTTTACCAATTTACCAATAACAGGTATGTTTAATTTTCCTAAATAATTCATTTTCATTTTCATTAATGGTTATACTAAAAATACACCGTGTTATTTAACAATTACAATTGGTTTAACTAATAATTTATCGGCCTGTTGCACCCTTACATAATAGGTACCTGGAGCAAAGTTAAGTGCATCAATTTCCATTACATCTGAAGTTGCTTGGAAGTTACTTATCTCTTTGCCCAACATATCCATAATTACTACTTGGGTACCTTTGCTTGAGATTCCTTTAAGTTCTATGTAGAACATAGCACTTGTTGGATTTGGATACACATTGAATAGATTTTCATCCTTCACAATTCCCGAGTTACCTAAAGCAACTCCCAATGGGAATGGATCTGAACCATTAACACATGCACTGCTGTTTCTTACAACCAATCCATAAATACCAGATTGTGTTACATCTAATGTTTTGTTTGTAGCTCCGGCAATTGGCTCATTGTTCCTATACCACTGATAGAATTCAAAGTTAGCATTTGCAGACAAACGTGTAGATGATAAACGCTCAATAGTTGGCTTATCTGGAACTCTGTTTACAGTAACTGTGAATGTACCGGTGCTTGTGCAACCCATAGAATCTCTGAATTGAGCAGTGATTACAAAATTACCTGCTCCACTAATGGTAGGATCAAAAGTTACTCTGTCTTTGGCAATACCCGTTCCGGTGAAAGTAAATCTGGCATCTCCCAAACTCAAATCAAATGCGGCGCGGTCTGCACAGAACTCTAAATCAGGGAAAGTATCTACCACGGTTTCTGGGATAACAACCACCCTAAAGCTAGTTGTAATTTTGTTACCAGATGGATCCGTTAATTCAAAAGTATTTATTGTTAATCCAGTTGGGAATGTAGAACCCGATGGCAAACCAGTTGTTTGTGTAACCGTTACGTTGGCACAATTATCTGTTCCAATTGGCAAGTTGTAATTAATTCTGTCGTTACAGAATCCTACTACCACATCTTTTGGACTGCTCACCAAATTTGGTCTAGTTGTATCTAGCACATTTACGGTAAATATAGTACTTGATTCATTTCCGCTGGCATCTCTAATGCTGTAAATTATTTGGTTCGAACCAAGCTCATTACAGTTAAAGAATGTTTTACTTAAGCTTCTGTTAGTTATTCCAACATTGTCTGTAGAATTATCATCAATAAGTGCTGGGTTAATACTTGCACCACCGGTTGAACCTAAGTAAACTGTTACATCCTTGGCTCTAATTAATGGAACCATCGTATCCCTTACAAAGATATTTACATTTACTGTTCTAAAGTTTCCACTTCCATCTGTTGCTGTAAAAGTAATTGTGTTCAAGCCAAGGTTAACACCTGCAAAACTTGTTTTACTAATACTTAAAGAAGCAATGCTGCAATTGTCTGTAGAACCCGCATCAACTTGTGCTGCGGTTAAATTTACATTTCCACTCGCATCCAAATAAATGTTTAGGTTGTTATTTACAACTGTAGTTGGACGTAAGGTATCTAACACATTTACTGTAAAGTTAGCCGTGTTGGTATTTGCATTTCTATCTGTTGCGGTTAATACCAAGTTATTGATGCCTAAATTACTGCAATCGAAGCTAGATTTAGAAAGCCCAATAGTTGGTGTTCCGCAATTATCAGAAGAATTGTTATTGGCCATTGCCTCTGTAATGGTTGCAAATCCTAAACTGTTTATGTAAACGGTTAAGTTATTAGCATTGGCAGTTGGCTTTATAGAATCAAGCACGGTAATAATAGCGTTGGCTGTTCTAAAGTTGCCACTTACATCAGATACTGTTAAAGTAACTGGATTTGCACCCACATTGTTACAAGTAAAGTTAACCTGACTCAGCGCTAAACCTGTAATACCAACATTGTCTGATGAACCATTATTTACCTCATTGGCAGTAATACTAGCATTACCCGAAGCATTTAAATAAATCGTTCTGTTTTGTGCAATAGCTATAGGTTTCATGCTATCAATTACTATTACGTTTACATTAACCGACCTGTTGTTATTGCTATTATCTGTTACCGTAAACACCACTGAATTATTGCCTAAATCGGCTCCAGTGAAATTGGTTTTACTTAAACTTAAATTAGCAATGCTACAATTATCAGATGAACCGTTGTTAATCATGGCAGTTGTTAAGGTAGCTGTACCGCTTGCATTTAAATACAAGTTAAAATTATTGCTAATTAAGGCAATTGGTCTTATGGTATCTAATACTGTTACAGTGGCAGATACCGTTCTAAAATTACCACTACCATCGGTTACAGTTAGGTTAACATTGTTTGAACCTAAGTTGCTGCAATCAAATGTTGACTTACTTAATACAGCACTCGCTACAAAGCAATTATCACTTGAACTAGCAGTTACTTGAGCGGCTGTGATGCTCACAGTTCCACTGCTATTAATGTACGTAGTAATGTTTTGCGCACTTACTAGCGGACGAATCGTATCAAGTACTGTTACAATGGCGTTGGCTGTTCTAAAGTTGCCGCTACCATCGGTTACAGTTAAGGTTACATTGTTTGAACCTAAATTACTACAAGTGAAACTTGTGGCGCTTAAGCTCAGGCTTGGTGTACCTACATTATCTGTAGAACCATTATTCACCTGAGCAGCTGTTACTGTTGCTGTTCCTGTTCCGTTTAAGTAGGCTGTTACGTTTTGAGCTATAGCAATTGGACGAACACTGTCTATTACCACCACTGTTACACTGGTATTGCGGCTATTGCTGCTGCCATCTGTGGCGGTTAAGGTTACGATGTTATTTCCTAAATCGGCTCCCGTAAATGCTGTTTTGCTTAAGCTTAATGTGCTTATGCTACAATTATCTGTACTTCCATTGTTTACCATGGCAGTTGTTAAGGTAGCATTTCCGCTGGCGTTCAAGAACAAGTTAACGGTGCTGTTTACAGCAAGGGTTGGCTTAGTAGTATCGGCAATAGTTACATTGGCAGATACTGTTCTAAAGTTACCACTTGCATCGGTTACAGTTAAGTTAACATTGTTTGAACCTAAGTTACTGCAATCAAA
>JAUYMZ010000173.1 GCA_030699355.1 Bacteroidota bacterium
AAAGGGTAGGGGGTAAAATGTTGAAAGGGTATGATGTAATTTATCCTTTTAAAAATGGTCGCGCCAAGGTGGTTAAAAATGGCAAAATTGGATTTATAGATATGCAGGGAGAAGAGGTTATTAAACCCGAATTCGACCAGGTATATCCTTTTGAAAAGGGCTTAGCAAGGGTTGAAAACGTAGGTCTTTTGGGTTTAATTAACGAGCAAGGCGAAATTTTGCTTGACCCTATTTACGATTATATTGGCACCAATAAAGATGGCTTGGTTATTTTAACCCGAAAAGGCAAAAAAGGCCTAGTTAAAATAACAGGTACTTCCCCAGAAAACGTAGAGTATTTAGTGGATGTAAGGGATTAGGTTCAGCCCGAATTATTATTGGGTGCTAAGCGCGATATCTAGGTAATCAAATACGTCTTGCGGAATTTCTTCTCCTTTTTTCTCTGCTCTAAAATGTCCTAAGCGAACCATAATGATGTTTTCGCTGGGTAAACAAAACACATATTGTCCTTTTATGCCTCGCGCATACCAAACAGATTTTCCTTTATAATTTACAAGCCACCATTGAAAGCCATATTCTGTATTGGCATTGCCCGCTTTTGTGAGGTTGTTGCCTGGTTTAATGCTTTCTTCTATAAAATTGCTGTCTATTAATTGCTCATTTAGCCACTTGCCTTTTTGCACCAATAGTTTGCCAAAACGGGCAAAATCTCTGGCCGTGGCATAATAACAACAACTCACTTTTTCCATGCCATTCTCTTGGTCTAAACTCCAATAGGCATTGCTTTCTGCACCTATTTTTTGCCACAATTCGCTGGCGTATTCACTTACTTTTTTGGGCTTAATTACTTGCGCTAAAATCATCCCTAATAACTGTGTATCGCCACCTTTGTATTCATAGGTTGCTCCGGGTTCGTATAGTTTTGGCGCATTGTAAACAGTTGCATTTACATCTGAACCATAATAGGCTTTTGCTGGCCAACCAAATAAGCTGCCATAGCTTTCTTTAAAGTCTAATCCAGAGCTCATGGTTAGCAAATGTTTGATACTTATTTTATCATAAGGCGCTGCTTTAAAATCGGCTAAATAATGGCCAATAGGTTCATCCAAATTTTTAATTAGCCCTTCTTTTAAAGCCTTGCCAATTAAGAGTGCGGTAAAACTTTTTGCCATAGAAAACGAGTTGCTCACACGGTCTTTATCGTAGCCATCAAAATATTGTTCATATAGCAAACTGTCGTTTTTAATAATCAATAAAGCGGTGGTTTTGTAACTAATGGCTTTGTTCAATAAATCGGGCAAGGGTTTGGCTGAACCAAAACTTGCAGAAACAGGCCATGCTTGCGGGTTTCCCACTGTGATTTGTCGGCTCGGAAAATCAAGTAACTCATCAATTTGTGGCCCCATTTGTCCGCGAAAAATGGTCATAGCCAAGGTACGGTAAATATGCTGGTTGCCACTTAATTTTATAATTATGGCTGAACCAATAAGAAGGAAGAATAGGATCAGAAAAAATTTACGCATAGTCAAAGGTGTATTTATTTTTTTTAATTACAAGGACTCAATGCGCGTTAGGTGATTTTTTAGAAAGTCTACTAAGCTACAAACAAGGCTGTTTTTATGCGGATAGGTGTCGCTATTTGGAGTTATCACAAAATTATTTGTTGTGTTTAAGTCCTTGATAGCATTGTAAAATCCCTTACTTATAACGGGCGAGTTAGATAGTTTAATTTCTATACAAGCTATTGGTTTGAGTGCTTTAGCAAGTATGATATCTACCTCAGCGCCATTTTGTGTTCTGTAATAATGCATTTCGGTGGATTCTGATTTGCATGCATAAATTTGCTGAATAACATATCCTTCCCAAGATTGGCCAATTATTGGGTGGCTATATAAATTTTCAATATTGTTTATCCTGTTTATAAAATGAACAAAGCCACTATCTCTAATATAAATTTTAGGAGCTTTTATCATTCGCTTATTTATGTTTGGTATAAATGATGGCAAGCGGTGCACCAAATAGGCGCCTTCCAAAAATTCGAAATAGCGGTTAGCTGTTGGCGCGCTTACTCCTAAAGAGTTAGAGTACAATTCTGCATTCCATATGCTTCCTTGATTATAGGCCAACATTTGCCATAACTTTGAAATGGTAACAATATTTATGTTTGAACCAAATAATAATTTAAAATCTCTTTCAACATAGGTTTTGATGAAAGCCGACATCCAATCTTCCCATTCTAATTCACTTTGGCTTAAAAATGCCTGCGGAAATCCTCCTTTAAACCAATGCTGTTTCCAATCAAATCCTTTTCTACTTATTTCTTCCAGGTTTAATGGTCCCAATTCTAAGAATGATATGCGTCCAGCGAGTGATTCTGTAACTCCATTTACTAGGTGGGGGGCGGCTGAACCTAATAATAAAAACCTTCCATTTCTTCTGTCAGAATCTATCACAGAACGCAAAATGGCGTACAGTTGGGGCATCAATTGAACCTCATCTATGATTACAAGTTTATCTTTATGAAATTGTAAATAAGATTCGGCATCTTCTAATTTAAGCTTGTCGCTTGGACTCTCTAAATCGAGGTATATATATTCTTTTTGAGTGGAAGCTCCGAAATTTTTGGCCAGCGTAGTTTTGCCGCATTGTCTCGGACCTAAAATAGCAACTACCGGAGCCCAATTAATTTTCTGGTTCAACTTAAGTTTGTTGTCTCTTTCAATCATGCCCCAAAGATAATATTTAACCAAGTAAATCCAAAATTTAATTTTTGATTTACTTGGTTTTAGGGTATTTTATCAAGTAAATCAAAAGTTTTGCTTTCGATTTACTTGGTTGATTAGATTAAAAAAAAATTGGGTAATTGTCTATTTAAGCCAATCGTAATTGGTTTTAACGCGACTTATTAACTCGCCATTTCCTTTGTATTTTTTTAAACTAGAACGATAGCCTTCGTTCCAATACTCATATTCATTTCTGTTGGTGAGTTTGCCTTTACCGTTGTATACATGTAGGGTTTTAAGCAGTTTGTTTTCGTAGGCATATTCTCTTTTCCAGAGTAGCTTTCCTTTTATATTTGTTTTTTCGTAACTAATCAAAAGTGAGTCGGGCGAATAAGTTAATACTTCACGTTGTGATTTGCCATTTTTGATGGTTTCATTGGTTACATAATATCTGCCATCTGCATGAGCGCCTTTGCTACTGCAATATTGAATATTGTTTGCACTTTTTACAGGTTCACCTTTTCCATCGCAGGCATATGAATAAACACTCTCAAGCTTTCCTTTCCAATAATATTTTCTTTCAGCAATTTTGCCATCCTCAGAATAAGTGATTGTAGAGTAACCTCTTAACTTGTCTTTTTTGTTTCTGTTCTCATACTTAATGGCTCTGTTTTTTTCGTCGTAATACGTTAATTGCTTCCATTTAATATTGTTGATGCTTTTTTGAGCCCAAAAATAACTGATAGGCTTGCCTTCCTCATTAAATTTATATTGCCAAACAGAGCTGGTATCACCTTTAAACATTATTGTGCCACTTTGATAAAGGCTATCTTTAAAAAAGGTATAAAAGGTTTCTTGTTTTCCATTCTGGGTATTGCTGTACAGAAGTTTTCCATTAGCATGGTATTTATTGATTTCTACCTTTTTTAATTTTCCATTTTTCTTAAAAGTAGAATCATACGATGCGGCAATTTTTTCTTTGTTTGGAGACTTATAGCCCATTCTATAGCCTTCGTTCACTAAATAATAATCGCCGTATTGTGCAAACATAGGTGCCGAAATGCAGAGCATACTGAGAATAAAAATTATTTTTTTCATAGCGTTTTATATTGGTTAACCGAAAATAGAGAAATTTTAGTACTAATTTTTGAAATATTTTATTGGTAAAAAAATCTTTCCCCGCAAATTTCGCGGTACGGACAAGTCGCGACTTGTCCGTACCGCGAAATATTTATTTTGATTTTTTCCAATTTCTTGGATTGTTTTTAATATATTTCGAAATGGCAAAAAAGGCCAAGTAGCTTCTTATGATTGAGTCATGAAAGGATCTTTGCCAGATAAATTTTTTATTTCCTATGAGGTGGATTTGTTTGGAGGAAGTTGTTTTAAAGGCACCAATTAATTCAGATATAGATTTTATTTTTATTGGTTTTTCTGAGGTTCCGTTTTCGTTTTTGTTTAAGTCTAAATTATCTATTTTTTTTGATCCATAATTTGTTATTTGAATAATGCCATGAAAATGGTCGGGCATTACAACAAAGGCATGTAATTTAACATATGGATATCTTTCTTCTAACCATTTCCATTGTTGAAAAGCGATTTGACCAAACTCATTTAATACCATTTCTTTGTCTTTAATAAGTCCAAAATGTTCCACCTTATTTTTGGTATTTATGGTAACAAAATATTGATTTGGACTGCTGTAATCAAATCCCTTGAGACGGTTGGGTTTTCTTCTTCTAAAATGTTTCATTTGGGGTATTTATAATGTTTCAATTCAAAAATCAGCATAAATAAGTTGAGAAAAATCACCTCAAATAATCCCTAATTTAAAAAATCACGGGTATTCGAATCAACCGATTGATAAACAATGCATTTTGAAAATCAGGGAAATAGGAAAAATTATTTCCCTACCGCGAAATTCGCCCGAAAACCGAATTTGCCCGAAAACCGAATTTGCCCGGAAATCAAAATCCGCATCCGTACGGACAATTCGCGAATTGTCCCTACCGCGAAATTTGCCCGAAAACCAAAATTTTCCCGAAAACCGAATT
>JAUYMZ010000181.1 GCA_030699355.1 Bacteroidota bacterium
ATATTTGCCAATCTATTAATGGCGTTTTATTCCTTTACAAAAGGAATTTTATACAATAAATTTAATTACAAAAATATTATATGGCTTATTACTTTTTTACTGAATTAGATAGATTAAATGACCAGAATACAGCTGGTAATGGTGAAGCTAATGGTCCAACAACTGCTGCTGGAAAAGATAGATTTAAGGTAACAATGTGCATAAGAAAAAAATTCATCCAATAATTCATTTTAATATAGAATAAGTTAACATAAGAAATAATTTATATGCATTTTTTAACTGAATACGATAAAGTAGAACAATCATCAGGCAATAAATTTGGGCCAATAAGTGACTCTCAATATAGAGTTACATCGAAGCTTACATTAAAGACAGGCAATAGTTTTGCAAAAGTTTATGCTGCATTTAAAGGATATGTTATGCTATTTGATCAGATTGATGTTGCAAATACTGTTGAAAGCAACTATGTTAATTTAATTTTAATACCAATTACAAATTCACAATCCCAACTAACACCTGGAATTCAGTATTTAGTTTATAGGGGCTTGAAACGTTCTGATATTATGACAGCTAATGGTAGTAATTGGCAAATTGTTAACTCAAATACTACTGAATTAATGGAAAAGTTTCTTGCAACATCAGGAATTAATCATGACTTAGATGATTTAATGTTCAAGAATTACAGCCAGTATGCCAATTTCAACTCAAATAACCCTAGTACAAAAACTAATATACCTTTATCAGAACCTTTATATAATTATTATTCCCAATATTGTGCAGAAAGATTTGCAGTTGATGAGGGTACTCATATTGGGCAATTTGACACCGAAGGTTTAGGAATTGATGTTGTAACTTTTGAATATAAATTCAGACCTAACATGAATTTTGCTCATCAAAAAGAAACTATTTTTGATGTAAGTGATGTTACAGGCTATAATAGCTCTCATAATCCTGGTAATGAAAGTGCCAGTGTATTAGCATTTAGGGAACGAATCCACAACTTCATTGACCTAGCAGTTTTATATAGTATTCACCAAGAAGTTAAGGTAACCTATCACGAGAATGATAATAAACAATTGGGTATTGGTGGACAACAACTTTATGATAAGTTAATTTGTGTTTTTGCAACTAAAAATACCATTTACTTTGATATAAGAAATAATAATGACTATAGCTTGAATTTCTATCAGGACTATCAAAATTCAAATTATGAAAATTTAAACCTTAAAGTAAACAATGATTCAGAGATTCCTAAGATTTACTACACTAATAAGTGGCCAATATTAATTCTTAATCAACAAATCGGTAAAGAAAACTGTAATTATACAGAATTTGGTTTGCGGTTTTTTACTACAAATAATCAATTTCCATTGGCCTATATTGATTTTGCATATTTGCATACAACATGCTTGCAAGGTAAAGATGGAATAATATCAGAATATAACTTTCCAATATCTGGACAAAAATTTTTACCTTTAAAATTGCAAGATGGAAATTTAACAGAGGCAACAAATTTAGTTGTTCCATCTTACAATGATGCTACTTTAAATGGAAATTATGCGGGGGCATGGCTTAATAGAATTTATTACCTACGAAATGGTAATTTCATTGGTACTCCACCTGCAAGGTTGGTTGTTTCTGACTCTGTTT
Source organism: Bacteroidota bacterium (assembly GCA_030699355.1). Taxonomy (GTDB): domain Bacteria; phylum Bacteroidota; class Bacteroidia; order UKL13-3; family UKL13-3; genus B1. The sequence goes on from JAUYMZ010000181.1 coordinate 1,651, forward strand.
TTGATAATATATTTGGATACTTAACAGACCTTACTGTTGCTCATTTAAAATATAGCACCAATCACAGTCCAAGCAAAACAATATGGCGTTTAGGTCTTGCAAAGCGTTTCATTAGAAAAGGTGAAGGGAACTTAATTGAACGAATGGTACAAATTGGAGTTGGAATAGCTCCAAATGATGTTAGCTTTTTTGCAATTGATATTGCTAGAAACTTATATTATAATCCACTTAATTCACAAAATGCTTGGGAAATAAACCTTGCATGCTACTCCTCAGGAGACTCGAAGTTTGAAGAATATAAAAAATCCTTTACTCAAAAAACCAATACTAATTTTATTAAGGTAAATTCTGATGAAGGAGCAATTTTAAGTCTTGAACAAGGTTTTAATCCTGATAGCAAAAACAACCCAGTACAAAACTTTTTTTATTCATTAAACCTAACTCGGGATGAAATACTAGAAATACAAGGATGTATTGCTACCTCTAATTTGGTGACAAGTAATCACACCATAAATTTTGCTTTTGATACTAACAGCAAGGAAAAAGATAGTTCTGGTTTTTATTATGGAAAAGGCAGATTAGTAATAACTGGCCAGAATATCAATGGTCAATATACAAAAATTACTTCATTAAGTAATGATGGAAATTTATTTATCTTAAGTCGTGATGGAGTTACCTATTCAACTGTTGATTCAGCAGCCAATTCAATGACTGATTTAAAAATAAAGCAAAGAGACCCTAACCAAGGCGTTTTTACTGTTACAGAATATGTTAATTTAGTTAAAGAAGTAGAAATAGGATTTAAGAAACTCAATGGTAACGAATTCGAAGATATTGAGATTACGATCTCTAGACTAAGGAAGCATTATTATGGGAGGTATGATTATGGTAAAGAACCGCAAGAACCAAAAACGTTGTTGCCAAATCCATTTGAAAAGGCAATCCCAAATTCGCCAATAAATTTTGGTTTATTTACTATAGGTAATGAAAATATAGAGGTTGGTGCTTTTTATTTAGTTGTAGATAGAAATACAATTTATAAAAAATTAATTTCTAGAGCTGATGAAAATGGAATTGAAGATAACCCAAGTCCTTATATTATAGATCCAGAAAATAATAAAATTGATATAGGTCATGTCTTCCTCGGTTTAGACGGATTAATTTCTGATTATTACTCAACAGGTGGTTTTTATAATTCATTTCAAATATTTAGAAATAACGATTTAAATGGATTTGTGGCTGACGTTGGAATTGCAGCGGCTGAAGCAAGATTGTATGATTATGATAATACAAAACCGAGTGGATTTTATTATCCAGAGAGTAAAGATTTAAATAGATTATACGAAATTAGTGCGCCAACACCCGATTTACTAAGTGATGTAGATCATTGGGGCATTTATAATGCATATAAATATTTTAAACAACACCCTAATAGTTTACTTTTACCTTTGAAATCCGACAACAGTGGTCGTGAAAAATTGACGCTATCATTTTTGTTAGATTATTACTACAAAAATACAAATCCAAACACAAGCCAATATCCGCAACAATATTATATTGGTGGAACTTCCTATGTTCCATTAATGTCCCATTATAAAAAAAGGTTTACTAATTTCTGTGTTCGTTATGATTGTAGTCATTCTATTGATAAAAATAACCCTTCAAGTACTTTTCCAAACTGTGCCGTGGGTATTGGTAAGCCAGAAGAATTTTTAACTCATTATCAGGGTTTTGTTAGGTGGGATGCTACACAAAATAAATTTATTTGGAATGATAATGAAGTTTCATTTTCACAATCAATCGATGTTATACGCAGGCGTATGGAAATTTTTTGCCATTTTTGGTTTCAATATAATGCGGTTGGAAAAAAAACTGCTTATTTTTATGGTTTGACCGAAATTGAGTTTTTTCAAATCTATTTAAAGGATGATATAACGCATGAATATCCTTTTATTGTTGAAATTCTTAAAAAGGGAACTGATAGCAGTCCTGTTAGATTTGAACGTGAGCCATTAGCAAATGCCTTCAATAAATCTATTATTGGAGAATTAGATGACTATCTTGGTCAATTTACCAATTCAAGTGACTTGTCCATTATTTTTAATGGATTTTTGAACTATTTAGAAAACAAATTTAAAAATGAATAACGTTAAAATATATATTATCCTATTTTCTATTTACCTAAATCTATTTGTATTTTTTAGTTATTTACTAAAATTAGGTAAGGTAAGTTATAGACAAAATATAAATGAATTATATTTATACATTTTTATAATTGTTTTTTTGATTATTAATGGGATTCTTAGTTGTTCAATTTTAAGAAATAAATCAAGGTTAATTCAGGTTTTCGGAATCATATTTTATTTTTCAAATTTCATTCATTGGATTATTACAACCTTTATAATTATATTGTTTTTATTATGGGGGATTATAAGTGTATTAGCTATGGATATTAAGTTATAGTAAATGACAACCACACCACTCTCAAATATTATAAATAAAGAAGTCCTGCCTGAGGGTGTAAATTAAACTGTGTCAAAGTTAATTAATAAGACTAACTTTATAGACACATAAACATGAAAAAAACAAACAAATCTTTTGAGTTTGATTACGAAGAAGTAAAGAACAAAGCCCTATCTCAACTAAAAACAGGTAAGCCTTTATTAGGCAAGGATGGCGCGTTAGCGCCATTATTTCAGTCGTTTTTGGAAGCTGCCTTGGAAGCAGAATTGGAGAATCATTTGCATAATAGTGAACAAAATAATGAGGTGGGCAATCGCAGGAATGGTCATGGAGCCAAGCAATTACGAACAAACGAAGGTACGATTGAGTTAAGTACCCCTCGTGACCGTTATGGGAGTTTTGAGCCAGAGATAGTCAGGAAGCGTCAAACAATCCTAGCAGATGCCCTTGAAAGCAAGATAATAGGCATGTATGGGCTTGGAATGAGTTTGCGAGACATATCCTCTCATATCAAGGAAATATACGATTCAGACATCAGTCATAGTGCTTTGTCAGAAATTACAGATAGGGTTATTCCCGCCATTAAATTATGGCAGGCACATAGTCTAGACCCAGTATATGTAATTGTGTGGTTAGATGCCATGTATTATAAAGTAAAAGACGAGAGCGGACATGTGGTAACTCGCTGTCTTTATAATGTATTAGGAATCGACCTTGAGGGTCGTAAACATTTGATGGGCATGTATATCTCTGAAAGTGAAGGTGCGAAATTTTGGCTCAGTGTATTAACTGATTTGCAACAAAGAGGGGTAAAAGATATACTCATTGCTTGTATAGATGCACTAGGCGGCTTTGAAGAGGCAATCGCTAGTATTTTTCCAAAGACAGAGGTTCAGAGTTGTATTGTGCATCAAGTTCGTAACACAATTAAGTATGTTTCAAGCAAAGATGTTAAAGAGGTAATAAAGGATGTTCAAAAGATATATAAGGCTGTAAACAAGGAGCTGGGTGAACAATACTTAGATGAATTTGAGGAAAAATGGGGCAAAAAATATCCGATAGTAATTCGCTCATGGCGCAATAATTGGCACAAGTTGAGCACGTTTTTCAAATACAATCCGGATATTCGAAAGTTAATTTACACTACCAATCCAATTGAAGGTTTCCATCGCCAATTAAGAAAAGTAACCAAAACCAAAGGTGCTTTTACCAATGATATGGCACTATTGAAGCTGGTATACCTGGCATCCCAAAAAATAATGGAAAAGTGGAAAAACCCGATTCACAATTGGGCACTTACAATTCAACAAATAACTATTATATTTGATGGCAGGGTACCGGTACTTTTTTAAAAAAATTTTGGAGCCTTCCCAAGCCTCCTTTGGGCCTAGGCCCAAAGGAGGCTTGGGAAGGCTCCAAAATTTTTTTAAAAAAGTACCGGTACCCTGCCATCAAATATA
>JAUYMZ010000192.1 GCA_030699355.1 Bacteroidota bacterium
TTTGATATCTCCGTCTACAATGATTCTGTTTTCTAACTTAGCTTTTAACTTACCAGCTTGAATACGTTGAACACAGAATGAACATTTTTCCATTACACCTCTAGAACGAACCGTAACATCTGGATTGATAACCATACGTCCTAAGTCGTTGTTAAAGTTGAAATCGAACTGAGAATTATCTCTGTATTTAAACCAGTTAAAACGACGCACTTTGTATGGACAGTTATTTGCACAATAACGTGTTCCTACACAACGGTTATAAGCCATGTGGTTTAAACCTTCGCTGCTATGAACGGTAGCTAATACCGGACAAACAGTTTCGCAAGGTGCATGTCCACATTGCTGACACATTAATGGTTGGAAAGTAACACTTACATTCTCAAAATCTACACCAGTAGCTTCGTTGTTGTATTCTTTCTCTTTAGTAATATTGTTGTTTTCTTTATTGCGGAAACGGTAATAACGGTCGATACGAATCCAATGCATTTCGCGGCGATTAATCACCTCTTGGCGACCAACAACTGGAACATTGTTTTCTGCATTACAAGCCACTACACATGAACCACAACCTGTACATTTATTCAAATCTACAGCCATCGCCCAACGGTGACCTTTGCTATCGCGTTCAGCCCATAAGGTTAATAAATTTCCGTTTTCCTTTAAAGCTTTGTGGTGATCGTGGTTACCCGCTTTAGCGTCTTTATTATATTCATTTAAAGACGCTTCTTTTATTAAAGCTCTACCTTCGATGGTATGGTGGGTTTGGGTTTGAGCCAACTCGTATGAACCTGCAGCTTTTTCAACTGTTATTTCAATAGCACCCGTATTGTCTGAACCAAAAACGAAAGCATTTTTACCTACGTTTAAACCCGTTTTACCACCAGCAGTTCTTCCGTAACCAATAGCCAATGCAATTACATTGTTTGGCTGTCCTGGCTGAACCAAAACGGGCACCGTTTCTAATTTACCAGATTTAGCAGTAATGTTGATAACATCGCCATCTTTTACTCCTAATTCTTTTGCGGTAGCAGCACTGATGTTGGCATAATTATCCCAGCATACTTTGCTAATTGGATCAGGCATTTCTTGCAACCAAGGATTGTGGGCATGTGCCCCATCATTGATAGCTACTTTGCTGTATAATTCTAATTCTAATTTGGTTTTGGTATTGGTGTAAGTATTGTAAGCAGGAGCTACAACAGCAGATAAATCTGCGTTAAAAGTTACACTCACAGTAGCAGGAGCAATTTGGTGGAAACCATCATGGATGGCTTTTGTCCAAGCATCGCCAGCTAAACTTCCAGCCCAATTGGCTTTCATAAAATCGTAGAAACTAGCAGGAGCATCTGCCCAAGCCAATAAGCTTTCTTGCATTTGACGGGTTTCAAATACAGGCGAGATAGTTGGTTGTGTAAAGGTGAAATAACCCGCTTTTGGTTCGTTGTCGTTCCAAGATTCTAAGAAATGACTATCGGGAGTATTGTAGGCACAAACACTTGCTGTTTCGTCTGCATTGCTGTTTGAAGCAACTGATAATTTCAATTTCTTGATGCCTTCAGCTAATTCAGCACCTTTTGCATACGTGTAAACTGGATTTACATTGTAGAAAATAGCTGCATCAACAGTGCCTGCATTTACTTCTTTTACAAAAGCTTCGAAAGCGGCATCATCACTGAAATGTTGGTTGCTGCTATTGGTAAAATCAACGGTTGAACCATTGTTACCCAACATGGTATTAATAGCATGAACCAATAATTGGTAGTCTACATTATTAGAACCACAAACTACCAATGAACTACCTTTAGCAGCCCATAATTCTTTAGCTGCATTGGCAATACCATCTAAAGGTAATTCTACAGCAGGCATAGTACCCAAAGCAGGTGCACCAGCTAAAGCTGCAATCTTATTATATAAACTTACCAAATAAGCACCTTCTGCTGATGGCTTAATTGGGTAACGTACATCCGCGTTAGAACCACTTAAAGACAAGTGAGATTCTAATTGGATATGGCGACTCATGTTTTTGTTTTCAGCCTTTCTGTTGGCTGTCCACTGCTTAGTAAACTCTACAGGAGAAATCCAAGTACCTAAGAAATCTGCACCAAAGCTTACAATAACTTTAGCTAAATCAAAGCGATATCCAGGAACGATGTTTTTTCCAAAAGCGCGTTTGCTAGCTTCTGCTATTGCGCCCATAGAATTTCCTTCGTATTGAATATGCTGTGCTTGCGGATATTTAGCAACAAAAGCAGCAATAGCTTTTCTGGTAGACGGACTGTTTACAGTACCTGTTACCAAACGAATGCTTTTTGCTGAAGCTAAACCTGCTTTGATATCTTTATCAACCGAGGCCCAAGTGGCATCTGCTCCTTTGGCTTTTGGCGAACGTAAACGCTCATTGTCGTATAAACCCAATAAACTAGCCTGACCAGTAGCACAAGCACCTCCTTTAAAAATAGGAGAATCGCTATTGCCCTCAATTTTCACAGGGCGGCCTTCGCGGGTTTTAACTAAGATACTGCAATTGGCTGAACATGCATTACATGTAGACGCGTACCAGTTTGGAATACCTGGGGTAACGTTTTCTGGTTTTACGATATATGGGATGGCATTTTTAACCGGCGTTTTGTTACACGCAGCTAATGCTACTGCCGAAATGCTAAATCCAAAATACTTAAGGAAGTCGCGACGGTTAGCATTTAAGCCACCATCCTCTTCAGTAAAAACCTCCTCTAAAGGAATACCTTCAGCAAATTCATGCTTTTTGGATGCTAAGAATTTAGGATCATTATTTAACTCCTCTAAACCTCTCCAGTATTGATTTTTATTTTCCATTGATAATTTTTTTCCTGTTAAACTGTAAATACTTTTACTTTCATCAAAACTAGTAGTGACACTTACCACATTCTAGTCCGCCATTTTGAGCAACGGTTACAAAGTCTTTACCGTCTAATTTCAAATCAGCATGTAATTTTTCGTAGTAATCATTGTTGGCTACGTCTACCTTGGATTCGCGGTGACAGTTGATACACCATCCCATTTGCAAACTTCTTTGCTGAGATACCACTGGCATTGTTTCTATAGGGCCATGACAAGCTTGACATTCAACTTTACCAATTTTTACGTGTTGTGCGTGGTTAAAGTAAGCATGGTCTGGTAAATTATGGATACGAACCCATTTGATTGGCGTTTGAGGCTTTGATGGATCGTAGGCACGTTTTTCTGGATCCCAACCAACTGCGTTGTAAATCTTAGCAATCTCTGGAGAAACTTTTCCATCATATTTATCTTTAGCTTGCACGTGTGCGTGGCAATTCATACAAGTGCTAGCCGAAGGAATTGAAGCTTGTTTACCGTCTGCAGCGCTAGTATGGCAATACAAACAGTTAATTTTGTATGTACCTGCATGCAACTCATGCGAGTAATTAATAGGTTGTGCAGGCGCATAGCCTTTTTGAACACCTATTTCTTTGTTTCCATAATCAAAACCATATAAGCCAAATATCAAAGTAAAGGCTAATGATACGGCAATGGTTCCCACAACTGGGTGTTTTTTGAATAATTTATAACGAAAATCTAAAGGATTTTCTTTCCAACTAATGCTTGGCTCACCCACTTCAGCAGCGTATGCATCTGGGTGTTTTTGAATGTAAAGTTCTTCAACAACCGATTTAATACGATACAATACAAACAAAATGATGATTAAAATGGCTGCCATAAACACCAAACCATAAAAGGTTGTGGTAGAATAAAAGCCAGAACCTTCATTGCTTGCAGGCGCAGGAACTTCTGTTCCAGTGTTTGTGCCTGCAGTAACTGGAGCGGCAGCCGGAGCTTCGCTTTCTCGTTTGATGTAATCTACAATAGAAGTAATTTCTGCATCACTTAATTGCTCAAAAGAGGTCATTAAGGCTTCATTGTTTTCTTTGTAAACTTTTACAGCCTGAGGATCTCCAGCCTTAACCATGGCTTGAGAATTCTTAATCCATTTGAGCAACCACTTGGCATCGTACTTTTTGTGTACATCCTTGAGGGCTGGACCTACAACTTTTTCGTTGAGGGCATGACAAGCCGTACAGTTGGCTTGATACAGTTTTTCTCCTTCGGCGGCATCGGCAAAGGCCAATTGCATTGAGAAAAGAATCGAAACAGCTAATGTTAATAGTTTAGATAGCTTCATTTATTTGGAATAATTATTTCAATAAATTAGTTGAATTGTAATAGCCTTGTCATTTTATTATTTAACGCAGCATATTTCGCAATTCAGCCGCGAATATAAGCACATTTCATATTTGGACTAAGCATGTTAAAAAAAAATACTATTTAGACATTGTCTAAATAAAGCTATTTAAAAATGAACATTATTGAAAACCAAAAACTTATTTCAAAAAGAGGTCCTATTTGGGTCAAACATAATTTTTTTTATGACAATAAACGCTCTACTGGTTTACAAAACTTTTAGCTTTTAAATTGGGAAAATATGTGTTTTGTTCGGTTCGAACCTATTTCTTTGCAGCTGGTGAAAATTTTTACTAAAAATATCTTGCTATTAGGTATGCTTTTATTGAGCGTGCAAGTTTGGGCTCAAACCGAACCTAAAAGTTTATTATTAAAAGGATACGTTTTGGGAAGCGATACCAATAATACCATACCTTTAGCCAACATCTTAAAAAAGCCGAACGGCGATAGATTTATAAGCAATAGATATGGTGCTTTTGGTATTCAAGTACTCGAATCCGATACGCTCATTTTCTCTGTAATTGGTTACCAAAATTATGTTTTACCCGTAGCAAAATATGTTCAAAATAATTATACCGACCCAATTCGTGTTCGACTCAAACCAACTACCTACCGATTAAAGGAGGCTGAAATAAATTATCATCAGAAAAAACGAGATAGTTTGGCCCGACAAGCCGCAACAATGTTAAAAAGGAGTCCGCTATTAAATAATTACAGCCACTACCAATCGTGGGTAAGTGGCAGCAGCGGTTCTATGGTAACAGATATGTTTGCTAGTAGCAACAAAAAACTGCAAGAGTATAATAAATTGCAGCGTCTTATAGAATTGTACCACGAGCAAGAAATGGTGGATGCGCGCTATACAAACGATATTATAAAACGTACCACCAAACTACCCGACGATAAAATTATGGCTTTTAAAAAGTATTGCAACATGCCGCATTATTTTATATTAAATGCCACTGATTATGATTTGGTTCTAGCTATTAAAAATTGCTACCAAGATTATAGTAGGCAAAATAGAGAGTAAAGCATGCCATCCATACCTATATTCTTTTTACCTTTGCCTCATGTTAAAAGATATTATTACAGAAAGTCTACCCGGCGTTGCGGTAGCTGTTATCAGAGAATTAAACGATACCAAAGATTGGGAATGGAATGTATATGCTATTAATTACAGCAAGGCGCACTTAAGTGGCGTTCTAGTGAGCAGTAAAGGCTACGGATGGCATGAGGGTGAAGAAGTAAAAACAAGCACTTTGCGCCATTTTCTTGACCATTTGCCGCCTTTGAGTTATATTAAAATTGAGCCAATACAAGAAGATGTTTTTAAGCTTCACAACGAATATTGGATGAGTTATTACGCCCACGAAACCATGTATGAACGCAAGTATATTTTTGAACCAAACACCATTGCTATAGAAAATTTAGAAGTGGTGAGTTTGGTAAATGAACTTGGAATTTTACTTGACTGAGGCGGGAATCGTTTCGAGCTTTTTTAACTGATGGTATAAAATATCTCTAACGGGTAAGGTAGTGCCATTCTTAAATTTCATTAAATAGGGCTCGCCGCTCATGCTCGATTTACTGGCTAAATAATCTATAAACTGCCTGGCAGTTGTGATTTTTTTACCCGCTTTCTCGCGCTTCATTCGCAAGTGCTTGGCGGCATCTACACCGCTGTACTCAGTGCCATTGCGCACAAATTTGGCCTCTGTAACTTCTACGTATGCAATGAGCTTATCTATTTTTTGAGCTTCGGTAAGTTCTTTTTGGGTTTCTGTTTGAACCAAATTAACAGGCGATTTATGGGCGATTACATGGTTAAAACCAAACACAGTAATGCCAACAAAAACGATAATTTTAAATGATTTTATCATAGCTATAATAATTTCAAATCTAGTAATTTTTTACAACAAAAAAAATCACGTCCTCCCTATCCTATTATGGTTGGCAAAGTATTATATCAAGTCAGCTTGTTTTAAAATTAAACAAAAAAGGCAGCACCAAACTAGTGCTGCCTTTTTAACATTAATAATGAACCACTTTTTTTGTTTCGGAGGCACCGTTTTTACCTGTACATTTAAACCAATAGATACCTTTTGGTTTATTGCTTAAATCGTAGATTAAGGTCTCGCTAAAACTAGTTTGGTCTATTAATTTACCCGCCACAGAATAAACTTCTAAGTTTAACTCTCCTTTGCCTTCATAGTTTATCGTAACTGAGTTGGCACTTGGGTTAGGATACAACAACAAACTACTTAAATTCTTAACCTCTTGTATACCCACTGGAAACAGAGGTCCGTTGGAAAGTAGTTTACCGTTGCTGTCTAGTTTGCAAACTAAACTTCCGAAATTTGAAGAGAATCCTAAAGAGTCAAAATTCAAGCTTCTAAGCTGATAAAAATCACCTTCATAACTTTCCATAAAATCAGCTAAACTTGATGCAACATTACCGTTGCTATATTCTTGAATCCCCGGAAAAACTTTGCTTATATATAAATCTTCATCCACCTCTATCATACGAATTACGTCCACAGAATCTGGAAAAAAAAATTGAGCATAAAACCCAGAACCACCTCTTCTTTTTACTAGTCCTTTAAAATACATGTTAAACATTTGAGGATTATTTACCGAATCCCTGAACATCCATGCTTTTCTTGTTTTAACTATTTTTCCTTTATCATTAAAAAACACCCAAGTGGGGTCAAAAGTAAGTGAAGAAGTTACATTATAAACTAAAGCAGCATAAGTACTATCATTTATTTGGGCACAAGCTGCATAGGAAATATCTGGCAAAATATTGGAGCGGGTTTCCGGGCTATATTGCAAGCCAAAAGTATCCATTTCACTATTTGCCTCTATTAAATTGCCGCTAGTATCAAATAAAGCTGTAATAATTCTTTTTTGATATATTGATGCAGTACTATCATAGTGAGATCGACCAATAACTAATATTTGATTGTTTCTGGTATGATAAACATAATCAAAAACAGCAGATTTAAAACCATTCCATTCTCTACGGTAATAGCGCTCCCATTTCTTTATACCTGCTAAACTATACCGCGCCAAAAAACCAGATTCTCGCCAAACATAACCCGGAAAGGGTCTGCCAGAATATGAGCCGCAAGCTAATATTTCTTCGTCTATTTCATTAATATTTTCGATAGAATTGGCAGTATCACCTAAGATTATTGGCCCTATTTTCTTT
>JAUYMZ010000194.1 GCA_030699355.1 Bacteroidota bacterium
TCTGCAATTTGCTTGTAGCTCATTTCACTAAAACGGCTTAAACTAAAAACCAACCTACACCTCTCGGGAAGTTGATGAATAGCAGTTTGAATAGCTTTTGAAAGATCCTTTTCCATAATCCGCGAAGCAGCTGATAAGTAATCCATTTGATTATCCGAATCTTCTTCATATTCAAAAGCTACGGTTCGACCCGACTTTTCGATTTTTTTTAAAGAAGCGTTTCGGGTTGCGGCATATAGATAGCTTTTAATAGAAACAGTTATAACAAGTTCTTTCCTTCGCTCCCAAATGGTTAAAAATAATTGTTGAATGGTATCTTCTGCCTCATCGCCATCTTTTAAAATTTCTTTAGCAAAATACCAGAGCGGTTTATGATAAAATTTAAACAAACGCTCAAAAGCCCTTAAATCATCATTTTTAATTAACTGCAATAACTGATCATCAGGAGGCAATGGCTGCTTATTCATATCCACAAGAATTTCCATTTAAATGATATACCTTGTTAACTTGTTCGCTGCTGAATCCAAGAGTTTTACATAAAATTCGAATTGCCTCCTCAGGACTTTCCTCTATAAAAACACCCGAAAAAGTACAGTTCAATAATGCTGGGTTATCGGCTACAATTTGAACTCCATATTTAAGTTGAAGTCGAATAATTACCTCCTCCAAACGAGCTTCATTAAATGCCGTTTCACCCTTTGCAAATGAAGTTTCATTAAACTCTTTAGCCAGCGGCGTTACCACTAATTTCCCCTTATTAATAAGTACTTTTTCGCCCCCTACCACAATTTTAGCCGCCTTATTTTTAACCCCAAATTCTACTCGACCCTCATTAACCTCCAATAATACACTGGTCTCCTCTGTTTGATCCAACAAATGAAATTTAGTTCCTAGAATTTTAACAAACGAATGAGGACCCTCGATGGTAAATGGTTTAGAAGCATTTTTGGCAATATCAAAATACGCTTCTCCATTCAGCTTTAAATTTCGGTTTGAACCAATTTCTTCATATGCAATACTTGTATTTTGAGATAGAATTACTTGGGTTCCATCTGGTAGTTTAACACGTAAAATCTCTCCAGATGCCGTTTGATAAGAGGTTGAATTTCCTATAAAGAATGGAAACAAGAAAGAAAACACACCCAACACAACAGCTGCTGCGGCAGCGTACTTCCAGACCTTTCTGTTTTGATACCACGAAGTTTTATTCCGCTCGCTATTTTGTTCTATCAACGCTTTTAAACGCATCCAAGATTCATCTGTATTGGGGCCCAAATTGGGTTGACTAGCCAGCCAAATTTTATCAAGATCTTGGTAAATTTTTCTGTTTTCAGCATCATCAAGAAGTTTATTTAGTTCTTCTTTCCCAACAATGTCGAGGGTTCCTTCCTTTTCATTTTGGTGTAATAAATATATTCGATGCTTTTCCATTTCAATTGTTTTAAAGTAAGACCTAAAAATGCCCTTTGACCCCTATTTCATATAAAAAGTTTTTTGGGTCATCCCATTATAGCTTGAAAAAACGCCATACCCATTTTGAATATTTCCAAATAAAAAGACTGGGTTATTAAAATCTTCAAAACCATTTAATTTTTGAATGCCAAGATGGTATTTGTAATAATTTTCATCTACATTAAGCAGAAAGAACTTTAAGCCAATTACACGATATTCGTCTATACCAAAATTGGTGGATAATACATTTTCTTCTATTTGTATTTCACCTTCTTTCAAGGAAGTTTCGTCATAAACAAATATCTTATTTTGGTGAAGCGGCATAAAAAGAGAATCTAACGGATCATTTTTATTTACCGAACTTAAAACAGGCATTAACCTGTAATAGTTAACTGCTCCTACTTGGTCTTTCCATTTAAGAGAAAATTGGTAATTTGTTTGTCCGTTGATTGTTTCAGAACGAACACTTCCCTCTGATATTTCCGGTAAAAACTGAGGAATAATTTTAGTACTAGAACTAAATTGCCCCAAACCCGGCACCTTAACTTGTAAGTTAAATTGTTTCTCTGTTACAAAAAATCCTGATGCAGGGCTAGAGATATATGAATCACTCATTTGGTCATATAAAAATTCAAGGTTTTCTTGTCCATCATTCATTTCAACGGTGGCATCTGTTATAGGCAAAGTGGGTTCAAAACCACCACCAATAACTTTACTTGCCTTGGATAATTTTACATGAACTTGTAAATCGTTAGCTGTAAGAAAAGAGGTTACCGCAATGGCATTTGATGTTCCAAAATCATCTAATACAATTTTCTCCCGCAAGCAGGAAGTAAAAGTAAAACAAAATAAAAGGGGAATGAATCTTTTAAAATACATATTTATAGTTCATAGATGGAATAATAGGAAACAAGCTGTTTTGGATAAGCACATTTTTTTTACTTTGCTCATCATAAGTAATCGAATAATAAAAAGGGTTCATTCGGTTATAAACATTGTAAATATTAAAACCCAAAATTTGTTTGTGCTTCTTTTTAACAATGGTATAGTTGGCCGACAAATCTAGGTGATGAAATGCAGCGGTTCTAAAACTATTCTTTTGATCAAAAGAATTTGCTGGAAATACATTTTCGAACCCAATAGGCATGCCATTCATATCCACCGGACTGTGTGCTTTGGCTTCATATTGCGATTTTGGGATGGTTAAATTAAAGGCCGACCCATAAACCCAACTTGCAGAACAGGTCCATTTATTATTTGGCCTATAAATAAAAACCCAGGAAATATCATGTCTTCTATCATGCCCAGCATTGAACCATTGCCCCTGATTTACATCATTAAATTGCTGCCTAGTTTTGGAGAGTGTATAATTGAACCAAGACTCAAATTTTCGGGTTTCAAATCTTAAGCTGGTTTCGGTTCCATAAGATTCCATTTGTCCTTGTGTTAACAATCTCTCAAAATATTTTGCAGATAAATTAGCTTGCTCCTGACTAAAAAACATAGAAAAGAGTCCAACTCCTTCTTTATAGGCTGTGAATTGATTATGGTGTTTATAAAAAAACTCCTGTCCCCAAAAAAGATTAAAAGGCAATTTAACCGCATATCCAGAAGAAAGCTGTCGAGCAATCTGAGGTTTTAAATTAGCAGAAACTGGAATCCAAATTTCGGAAGGTAAACCCATCATACCTGTAGAAATCAAATTCATGAATTGAGACATGTGGGTATAGCTAAAATTGCAAACCAAGCTTTTGTTTGGAGTATATTCCAAAAAAAGTCTTGGTTCAGGCACTATATAAGACGCTGCATTACCTTTAAAAGAACTAAGTCTTAGGCCTAAAACAGATTTAAGTTTCTGGGTAATTTTAAATTGGTCCTCCACATAAATAACACTTTCCATACCTTGAAGAACAGATTTATTACGAACCTCTACACTATTAATACCGAGGTCTTCAATCTTATTTAAACTTGGGGTAAATTTATGGTCAACAATGCTTATACCAGTTTTTATCCAGTGATTAGAATGTACCATATAATCTACATCTAATTTGAGCCCAATATCATTTATACCTGTAAAAAAACTATATTCTGATTGCCCAGAAGTACCAGAACCTTGAAACGAAATACTACTTTGATAACCTGTAAAAAAGGCGGTAGTATTCATAAATACATTTCTACTCCAAACATGGTTCCATCTAAAAGAATAGGCATCATTACCCCATCTTAATTTGGTTTTATCTGTTGTTGTTATAGCTCCAAAATTATCTTTACCCGTATACATACTTAAATAGATTCTATCCTTTGGGCCAAGGTCAACATTTACCTTTCCATGTAAATCGAAATAACTGTAACCAACCTCATTATCCGGCTCCATAAATGGCTTGGTTAATAAATCAATATAAGTCCGTCTAAAAGATAAAAGCACCGAAGAGCGGTCTTTTACAATAGGTCCATTTAATTGTACGTGTGAAGATAATAAACCAATTCCTGCCTCCCCACTCCACCTTTCACGATTCCCATCTTTTAAACTTAAATTGAGTACAGAGGCTGTTCTTCCCCCATATTTGGCTGAAAACCCACCCTTATTCAATTCTGCTTTTTTTAGTTCTGAACCATTAAATAAAGAATTAATTCCAAATAAGTGAAAAGAACTATATATGGTGGCATCATCTACCATTACAAGGTTTTGATCAGGTGTACCTCCTCTAACAAACATTCCTTGGTTAGATTCATTTCCTTTAGAAACACCTGGCATCACGGTTAAAAATTTCATCAAATCACTTTCTCCCATAAATGAAGGAATCTCCGTAATTTTATGAAGTGGTACTGATACCTTATTTATTCCAATTTCAGTGTTTGCTACCGACCCCTCAATAACCAATTCTTTCATAGCTTCTAGAGGTAAGAGTTGTATTTGAATGGAAGTGTTGGAAGAAATCTCTGAAGTATTAAATTTTAACGTTTTAAAGCCCGGGTAAGAAAACAAAAGTTCTTGATTGCCCCTTGGAATTTTGAGACTAAAAAAACCGTAATTATTGGTTTGAGTTCCCCATTTTCCGCTCACATGAATAATATTAACCCCAATTAAACTTTCGCCAGTTGCATGTTCTTTCACAAATCCACTTACCGTGGGAGTGTAAATTAAACTGTGTCAAAGCCTTCCCAAGCCTCCTTTGGGCCTAGGCCCAAAGGAGGGGTGGGAAGGCTTTGACACAGTTTAATTTACACACCCACGGTAAGTGGATTTGTGAAAGAACAATCAACAGGCGAAAGTTTAATTTGGG
>JAUYMZ010000025.1 GCA_030699355.1 Bacteroidota bacterium
TTAGCCCTGATATCTCAGTAGCTAAACGGAACACCGCCTCCATTCAAAAAGGGGCGTTAGCCCTGACATCTAATTGTTGTACTTGTTCAATATCTAATAGAGAAATTCGAGTGTAACAAGATGTCAGGGCTAGCGCCCCTCTAGGTAATATTAATATGCATTTTATGCTACTAAGATGCCAGGGCTAACGCCCCTATTATAGAAACAATTTAATCCCATCCGGTACCAAACCAACAAACCCCCAAACCCACAAACAATTAAACCTATAATCGATTAAACCTTGAACGCATAAACGATTAAACGAATAAACGATTAAACGAATAAACACATAAACCTTAAACAAAAACTCACCACCACCACAAAACCCCTTTCGAATTTCGGATTTAGTATTTCGGATTTTACTTCTCGTGCTTCGAATTTAGAATTTAGAATTTTCTTTTATTATCTTTTCTTTGCGCAAAATTATGGGAAGAATATTGGCAATAGATTTTGGTACAAAGCGCTGTGGTTTGGCGGTAACCGACCCCTTGCAGATAATTGCCAGTGGCATGGCTACGCAGCGAACCCACGATATGTTGCCCTTTTTAAAAGAGTACTTCGGCAAAGAAACTGTAGACTGTGTAGTAGTGGGCAAACCCCTGCAAATGGATGGCTCCGATTCTGAATCGGCGGTTCATGTAGAAAAATTTATATCTTTGCTGGCCAAAAATTTCCCAACCCTGCCTATTAAAAGAATTGATGAGCGCCTCACCTCTAGAATGGCACAAGCAGCCATGCTCGAAATGGGTCTCAAAAAAATGGATAGACAAAAGAAAGGAAATGTAGACCAAATAAGCGCCGTGCTTATTTTGCAAACCTACTTGGAAAACAAATTTTAACTTAAAAATATACACACATGATTTTGCCAATTATAGCATACGGCGACCCAGTATTAAGAAAAGTTGGTTCGAACATAGATAAAGACTATAAAGACCTTCATAAACTCATAGAAAATATGTGGGAAACCATGTACAATGCGCATGGTGTTGGCTTAGCTGCGCCACAAGTGGGTAAGGCTATCAATCTTTTTTTAGTAGATACCTCGGCTTTTGAAGATGAGAATTATCCAGAAATGAAAAAAGTATTCTTAAATGCAGAAATTATTGAAGAATGGGGCGATAAATGGGAATATGAAGAAGGCTGCCTAAGCATTCCTCATATCAGAGAAAAGGTAAGCCGACACGCAGAACTAAAGTTAAAATACCAAGACGAAAATTTTGTTTGGTACGAAGAAACCTTTACAGGCATTGCCGCACGTGTTATTCAGCACGAATACGACCACTGCAAAGGAAAACTGTTTGTAGACTATATTTCTGAGCTAAAACGCAGGTTAATCAAAAACAAACTTATTAATATCTCTAAAGGTGGCGCCCGCGTAGATTACAAAATGCGCATACCAAACGCACGTTAATTTCCATTATTTGTAGCTTTTTTATGACAATTTGCAAAATATGCAAATTGTTTTTGCAAAATTTCTTCAAAATCATTTGAAGGCTACACTCGTTTTGACTTTATTCGCAGCACTTAATTATTTTTAAATGGAGCAGAAATTCAACTTAAACTATTCATTTCCTTCTTTACATCCTTATTTAAAGAATGTAGCCAAAAATATAAAAACTCCTGAGAGCGTTTACCTCATGGAGAAAAAGAAAGATAAATACCAAGAGGTTACTTACCAACAGGTAATTGATGAGGCAAATGCCATTTCTGCCTTCTTTCATTATCACCAATACCAAAAACAAGATAGGGTTGCACTCATTATAGAAAACTGTCCGGAGTATATTAGCTTCGACCAAGGTCTTATGCAATTGGGTTTGGTAAATGTTTCTATTTACCCTACGCTCTCAGAATCTGAAGTAGCCTATATTATAAACGATTCTGGCGCCAAAGCCATCTTAGTAGGAACCCCGTTTTTACTTAAGAAAATTAATAAAATCAAAGCATCTTGTCCGAACCTAACGCAAATAATTATTGCCTTTGATACAGATAAAAAAGAAGAAGGCGTATTAACGTATTCAGAAATGATACAGTTTGGTTCAGACCAATATAAAACCAGCCAAACTGCCATAGACGAGCGTTGTGCAGCAGTTACCCGCGACGATTTATCTTGCTTATTGTATACTTCTGGCACCACAGGTAAACCCAAAGGGGCTATGTTAACCCACGACAATTTCTTAAGCGATTTGGAAATGGCGCTGGAGTTGATTTACATCGTTAATAAAGACTATGTATTCCTTTCGTTTTTACCTATGTGTCATGTTTACGAGCGTACCGCAACGTATTATTTAAGTACCGTGGTGGGCACACAAATTGCCTTTGCGCAAAGTTTAGAGGCGCTTACCAGCAATATACAGGAAGTAAAACCAACCGCTATTTTAACGGTTCCCCGCTTGTTAGAAAGAATTGAAGAGCGCGTGCGCAAAAATGTTACTTCGAAAGGTGGTTTAAGCCTAAAGATTTTTAATTGGGCCGTAGCCGCAGGAGAACAGCGCAGATTGCTGAGAGAAGCAGATAAAACGCCTGGCGCATTGCTTTCTATTAAACTTGCCATTGCCGAAAAGCTAGTATTCTCAAAAATTAAAGAGAAGCTGGGAGGCAATATGAAAATTATGATTAGCGGAGGCGGTGCCATGCCGCAACATGTAGGCGAATTTTTTGGCAACTTAGGGGTATTGGTTTGCGAAGGTTATGGCTTAACGGAAACATCACCATTGGTTACCGTAAACGAACCGCACCGCCAAGTTTTTGGAGCTGTGGGCAGAGTGGGCCGACTGAATGAAGTGGCTATTCAAAACCCGGATACCAAAGAAATTATTACCATACAAACCTTTGATTCTTTCGACCCAAATTTTGAATGTGCAGAAGGTGAAATATTAGTGCGCGGAAGAAACGTAATGAAAGGTTATTGGAATCTCCCGGAAGCCACCGCAGAAGCCATAGACAAAGACGGTTGGTTGCATACCGGTGATGTAGGTAAATTTTACAAAGGATACCTCAAAATTACAGATAGAATCAAGAATATTTTAGTAAATTCTTTTGGTAAAAATGTGTATCCAACCCCTATTGAAAACACGTATTTAAAGTCGAATAAAATTGAGCAAATATTTTTAATTGGCGACAAACAAGAATATTTAACTGCCATTGTTGTGCCTTCGAGAGAAGAAATGAAAGAAACATTTGGCTTTAAAGACGATTATTTTGAGCAAGCCGACGACTTTATTAGAGAAGAAGAAATTAGAAAGTGGATTGAGGCAGACTTGCACAAATACGAAAAGGAATTGGGCAAATTTGAACGTGTAAAACATTTTGCTGTAAAGCGCAAATTATTTACCCTTGAAGCTGGCGAAATGACACCAACCCAAAAGGTAAAACGCAAGTTTGTAGAACAAAAATACGCTGAAGAAATTAAGAAAATGTACGTGGTGTTGGTAGATTAATCTTTCTGCCACACCATTTTTACATGTTCAATATCGGCTTCCCAAAAATTTTCTCCATTTGGTTTGAACCCAAACTTGGCGTATAAAGGCGCCGCTGTTAATTGCGCATGCAAGTATATTAAAGCGTTTGTATGCAACAGTTCGTTTAATAAGGTTTGAACCAAAGCAGAACCTACTCCCCTGTTTCGCGCGGCATCTAGCACTGCAAAACGCTCTAGTTTGAACCCATTTTCGGTTTCTCGGATGCGTGCGGTACCTACTGCTTGGCCATCTAATTTGGCCAAAAAGTGGATAGATTCCTCTTCAAATTCCCATTCTATTTCCTCCGGGCAGTTCTGTCCAATTACAAAAACCTCCCTTCTAATTGCCCATGCTGTCTGTAATTCAGAATTATCTGAAACTTTTTGAATCTCTATTTTCATTTTTTTTAAGGTTGTTTTGTAAAAAAATGTAAGTTTGCGCAGCAATTATACCTTAAATATGACAAAAATAGCCGAATTATTGGGCGAAAACGCCGAATCATTATTAAACCACGAGTGTAAAACTATCAACAAAAGTCAGTTACACTTACCAGGTGGAGATTTTTTAGACCGCGTATTCATGCAAAGCAACCGCTCACCGCAAGTATTAAGAAGCTTAGCTTCTATTTACAATACAGGTAGATTAGCAGGTACTGGGTATGTATCTATTTTACCGGTAGACCAAGGAATTGAGCATAGTGCAGGTGCATCTTTTGCTCCAAATCCGGCCTATTTTGATCCAGAAAACATTATTAATTTAGCCATTGAAGGCGGTTGTAATGCGGTAGCTTCTACCTATGGTGTATTGGCAGCTTGCTCAAGAAAGTATGCCCACAAAATTCCTTTTATTGTAAAGTTAAACCACAATGAGTTCTTGAGTTACCCAAATAAATTTGACCAAATTATGTTTGGTTCGGTAGAAGAAGCTTGGAACTTAGGAGCAACCGCAGTGGGAGCAACTATTTATTTTGGTTCAGACGAAAGCGGACGCCAAATACAAGAAGTAGCCGCCGCATTTGAGCGCGCACACGAATTGGGTATGGGTACCATTTTATGGTGTTACTTGCGCAACAACGCATTTAAGAAAGACGGTGTAGATTACCATACAGCAGCAGATTTAACCGGACAAGCCAATCATTTAGGTGTAACCATTCAAGCAGATATTATTAAGCAAAAATTGCCTACAAACAATGGAGGTTATACCGCCTTAAACTTTGGTAAAACACATAACAAAGTATATACTGAACTATCTTCAAACAACCCAATTGATTTGGCTCGTTACCAAGTTGCCAATTGCTATATGGGTCGCCAAGGTTTAATTAACTCGGGTGGAGAAAGTAAGGGAGCCTCAGATTTAGCTGAAGCCGTAACCACTGCTGTAATTAATAAGCGTGCTGGCGGACAAGGATTAATTTCTGGACGTAAAGCCTTCCAAAAGCCATTAAACGAAGGTGTAGCATTATTAAATGCCATTCAAGATGTGTATTTAGATAATAGCGTTACGATAGCTTAATTAGCTAAAATACTAAAATAAAAAGCCTGCTTCTATTGATAGAGGCAGGCTTTTTTATTGAATATTATTCTCGATGGCAAACTTTACAATACCCGCGGCATTTTTGAGATTAAGTTTATGAAGAATATTTTTGCGATGGGTATTAACTGTAAATACGCTCAAGAATAATTCTTCAGCAATTTGCTGGCTATTTTTGCCATTTACCAAAAGCCTAATAATATCCATTTCACGTTTGGTTAAACTTTGGAATTTAGTAACATCTATTTCGTTCCTTTCTGAGCAATGCTGCAATTCTTTGCTAATGTATTTCTCGCCAATTTCGGCGC
Source organism: Bacteroidota bacterium (assembly GCA_030699355.1). Classification (GTDB taxonomy): domain Bacteria; phylum Bacteroidota; class Bacteroidia; order UKL13-3; family UKL13-3; genus B1. The sequence continues at coordinate 5,336 of JAUYMZ010000025.1, forward strand.
ATTTTAGGGCCAATAATAATTCTGATTTGCCTGCATTTTTAAGCACATAAGCACAGGCATTACTTTTAAAAAACTCGTTTACAAATTGAGCGTCGCTGTACATGGTAAGAATAATTACCTTACAATTTGGATAAGTACCTGCAAGCATTTTACATACATCTAAGCCATTAAATACAGGCATATTAATATCCAAAATAGCAAAGTCAAAATGCTCTT
>JAUYMZ010000205.1 GCA_030699355.1 Bacteroidota bacterium
AAATACGCCATAGCTTGGGTTCGAACTATTATAATAATTGTATATATAATTGTTAAATATAGAATTGTATAAGTTGGGTACATTGGTGTTTCCAAGCGAATAAACGCAATATATGGCCTGCCCTAAAGTGTCTTTAATACTGCAATTAGATATAGAATTGTAGTTGTTACCCTCTGTTGTATTGGTTCCTAAAAAACCAATAATGCCTGAACCTATTGATACAGCGTTTCCAGTTATTCTGCAATTACTAATATTGTTATTGGTAGCGCCATTGATAAATTGAACTGCACTTCCATTACTGCTATTGTTGCCTATTTGTATGGTTTCTGGTCTTCCGCTTCCTCCCAATAAACCATCAATACTTAAATAATTGGTATTGTTAAAAACAAAGGTGCTACTTGCCGTTGAAAAAAATCGAATGGGAGAACTTACCCCCGAATGAGCCCTTAGTGTAATGGTGTTTGAGCTATTGGTTAACAGGTTTCCAAATACCAAAGGATAGGTTTCTACACTAGGTGCATAGGTAGACATTAATTCTAAAATCAAGGCGCCATCTACGCCTTTACTTCTTATATCATTGCAGGCATTTCCAATACTGGTATAATCGCAACCTGTGGGGCAAATGCTTTTGATTCCGCTTAATAAGCCCGCCGCAGTTGCCTGTGTGGCTGCCGCAAAGTTTGTTGGAACACTGCCTTCATTGCAGGTAAATACCCTAAAGTGATAGGTGTTTCCGGGCACCAATCCACTAAATGTTTGTTGGTAGGCCGCACCTGTTCCAAGTGTTTGGCTCTAGGGAATAGTAAAGGCTAAATTAAAATTTATATTATCTGTGCTCATATAAACCAAATAGTAGGTTTCTATTTGCGTATTATCTGTCCAATTTAGGGTTATTTGGGTACCCGTAACATTTGTAAAACTGAGCGAGGCAGGGGCAATTGGTGTTTGAAATTTAGGAGCAAATGTGTAAACTTGACCGTTATTAGGTTTAGTATTTAAGGTGTTTGTTTCTATAAGGGTGCTGGTATCAAAGGTATTGTTACTAGTGGAGGTTAAACACAAAAAGTTTTTTGTGCCTGTACCCATATTGCTTAAACCAATTGAGGCGCTAGGACCATTTAATAAGCCAAGTTCAGATCTGTAAACAAATTCTATTTTACTATCAGCTTCATATAAACGAGCTTGAAATGAAATTCCTGGATTGGCTGCCGCCGCCCCCCAACGGGCATTTTGCCATTGCATAATAAATGTTCTATTGGGAGCATTTCCCAAAGTTAAATAACTTAAATCGGTACTAATATTAAAATTTAAATTATCCCATAAAGGTGCTATAATGGGTCGGGGTGAAGCTACACCTGTGCCCGTACTTAAATTATTGGTGGCATTGGCAGTACTTGTAATATCGTTTCCCAAACAAATAAATCCATTGGTTGAAACAGCCAAAGAAGTGTAGGCTTCACTATTATAAACAAAGGTAAATCCAATGGGAATA
>JAUYMZ010000211.1 GCA_030699355.1 Bacteroidota bacterium
AGTAGCGTCTCCGCTTACCCCTTTAACTGCTTTAAATAAGGCATATAGCGCTGCTGCAAGAAAAAACCAACGAACTAAATTGTGAATAGATAAAAGTAAATCGTACATAGTGTTTTTCTTTCAAAGCTAAGTATTCATTAAATTATGTCAAACAAAATTTTAAAATAAACGAAAAAACATGCCTAGTTTCTGGCAACAAATGCCCTTTGTTCGCATTCTAATTGCTTATGTAATTGGAATATTACTTGCTTATTACGAGCAAATAAATCTTGCTAGTTCCTTTATAATTGCGGGCTTAGCTGCAATTACTTTGTTTTATAACTACCAGTATAACAAAAAAATCAACACCCCTATCAGCACCGGAATTGGCTTTTTTATTTTATTTATTTGTTTGGGAAATTTTGGTCTGAACCAACAAAAAAGCGCCTTCGAAATAAAACATTTTAGTAAAAATTCCTATCAAGCAGTTTTGGTTCAAACCATACAAAAACCAATAGCAACCAAAGCAGGTTGGAAAGCAGAAGCGCAAGTTATAGGCCTATACAACAAGCAATTAAAACCCATAGAAGGAGGAGGCAAGATTCTTTTATTTGGCAAAAACAGCGAAATACTGCCAGGTGCTTATGGCAATCAATTTTTAATTAAATCTGGAATCTACGAAATTGTTGCTAACAATAACCCCGGAAGCTTCAATTTTAAAGAATACATGAATCGGAAAGGCATTTTCCACCAATGTTTTCTCAATGAAAACAAGGCAATATTGGTTCAAACAAACCAAGGAAATAAGATTTTACAAAGTGTATTTTATTTCCAAGATTATATTCACCAATCCTTGCAAAAACACCTTTTAGGTAAAAATGAAATTGCCATAGCAGAGGCCCTGTTATATGGGTACGACAAAGATATAGACGATGAAATTAGCGATGCATACAGTAAAACAGGAACACTGCATGTATTGGCTGTAAGTGGTATGCACGTTGGACTTATTTTTATGCTCCTAAGTTGGATTCTTAGTCCACTCTTAAAGCTACCTAGTGGAAAATATTGGCTTGCCTTATTTCAAATCATAGGCATTTGGGTATATGCAGTTTTATGCGGATTATCTCCTTCTATTTTGCGCGCCTGTGTTATGTTTAGTTTTGTTATTGTTGGCAAACAAATAAGCAAAAGTAGCAATCCGTTTAACAGCTTAAGCGCTGCAGGTTTTTTACTATTATGCTTGAACCCATACATGATTTTTAACGTAGGATTTCAGCTCAGTTTTGCAGCAGTTGCAGGCATTCTGGGCTTTTATCCATACCTTAATTTACTGGTACAATTTAAGCACAACTTTGTAAATGAAGTATGGAAAATATTGGCTATTTCATTAGCTGCCCAAACCTTAACACTTCCCATTAGTATTTTTTATTTTCACCAATTTCCAAACTACTTTCTCATTGCCAATTTAATTATTATTCCACTGAGCACATTTATCATTTATGGAGGCATTATTTTACTAATCTGCGCCCCTATTCCTTTGCTTGGAACATGGATTGGATTTGTGCTTAGTAAATTAATTTCTCTTACAGCTGGCATTACTGTTTTTATTGCACAACTCCCCTACTCCGCTATAAACAATATCATTTGGTCGCCAGCTTTTATTGTTTCCTATTACTTAATTGGAATAGCGCTCATCCATTACTTTTCAGAACGAAACTTAGCTGCTTTAAAATTTATTCTATCTATTTACTTAGCCTTGTTATTATTCGGCTTGAACCAAACACACCAGCAATTGCACACACACAAATTATGTATTTATGCAAGCAAACAAAGCTTGGTATTACAAGTACATCAAGCTGCTCAGTTGCAAATTTGGAAACGAGGGCATGATAGCCTAGAACTCGAAAAAAAATTGGTTCAGCCCTATACGCTAAGCCATCCTATTTCAAGCCAAATTTGGCAAAATATTGACACCAATAACTACGTATTAAACTTAGGCAACAACAAAAAATTACTCCTGCTGCAACAAAGCGCAGTGCCCCAAAATTTACCCTATGACATCCTACTTATTTCGGGCAAAAAACAACAAAATTTAGAGAAAATTGTGCAACTTACCCATGCACAAAAAGTGGTATTACATACAGATATCCCCTTGCATAGGAAGGAGCAATACAAGGAAATTTTGGTTAAAAATAAAATTCCTTTTCATGATATTACCGAAAATGGTGCCTTTGAATTATCATTGTAGTCATGGAATCTTTAGTAATATATGAAGTGATAGATAGGGTGGGTTATGTAACCCTAAATAGACCAGAGAAGCGCAATGCTTTAAGTTATGCTTTTGTGCAAGAGATTAAAAATGCTTTGAAAACAGCGGAAGAGGATACAAATTGCAAGGTAATTGTCCTAAAAGCCAATGGTGAAGCCTTTTGTTCGGGTGCTGATTTGGCTTCCTTGCAACAATTACAAAACAACACTTACCAAGAAAATTTAGAAGACAGCAAGCATTTGGCTGCCCTATATTTGCAAATATATGAGAGCAAAAAAATTATTATTTCTAGGGTGGAAGGAGCCGCATTTGCGGGCGGTTGTGGTTTAGCTACTATTTGCGATTTTTGCTTTGCCGACCACAATGCTAAGTTTGCTTATACCGAGGTAAAAATTGGATTTATTCCTGCCATTGTTATGGTTTTTTTATTAAGAATGGTGGGCGAAAAAACAGCCAGAAAAATACTCCTCACCGGAGATGTTTTTGATGCAGAAAAAGCCATGGAATTTGGCATCATTTCTGGAATTATAGACCCTAAAATAATAGAAGAAGAAGTACATCAATTTGCCTTAAAATTATGCAGAACCACTTCGGCACAAAGCATTGCTAGCACCAAAGAAATGCTTGCAAAAGTACCAGAACTTAGTTTATCAGAAGCCATAGATTACGCAGCCAATATGAATGCCTGTGCTAGGGCTTCTGCCGATTGTAAAAAGGGTATTAGTGCCTTTCTAAACAAAGAGAAATTATCATGGTAAAAAAGATTATTTTATTTAGTTTTCTATTCATTTGGGCAAAAGCTGCCTTTTTGCAAAATGTGCTCAGAGAAGGCAAAATTTTGTACGATATCAGCTATCAAAATTTACCCGCAGAAATGCGCAGAAACGAACACATGCTGCCACACGACGCCAGTTTTTATTTTAAAGGCGAGAAAACACGTATGGAAATGGGCATTAGCGGCATGGGTAAAAACACAACCATATACAATGGCGACTCTGCCACCAATACAGTGTTGCTGAATATTAAAGGAAAGAAATTCGCACTCATTAAATCGGACAGTGAAATGGTAGAAGTGCGCCAAAGCTTTGCCCCAAATGATTCAAATTATGCTTTTTTAGGTGTTACTGTTGTAAATGAGTTTAAGAAAATAGTTGATTTTAATTGCCAAAAGGCCATCGTTAAAAGAAAAGTAAACGGCATTATCCAAGAAACAATCTGCTGGTTTACCAAGGAAATTCCACCTTACAATACCAAAAACGACCCTAACTTACATGATATTCCTGGTTTTTTGATGCAATATAGTATGACAGAAAATGGCATGAGTATGACCATGACGGTGAAGCTAGTGATGAGAGTTCCGATTGAAGATAGTTATTTTGAAATTCCGCAGGGGTACCAAATTGTGAGTGAGAAGGAGCTAAACAGAATTTTAATGGTGATGCAAAACGGCCAATAAAGCCTATTGGTAATTCACATTTGATTTCATTTCAGATACACTTACTGCATCCAAGAAGTTAATAAATTCTTGCAGGGTATCCATTAACTTAACATTTGTGCAGCTTTTCATATCACAAACAGAAAATTGCGAACC
>JAUYMZ010000223.1 GCA_030699355.1 Bacteroidota bacterium
ACTGATTGATTTAAAATCCTCGGCTCAACTTGATACATTAGAGCCAAGTCGCTGTCTAGCATTACCTGCATTCCTCTTATAGAATGAATCTTATTTTCTATTTGATTAATGGTTATCTCCATAAAATAATTTTGATAGGCTTTAAGGCAACAAATTAATGCACAATATTTAAAAACATAGCAAATATTATCTAAACTCTGTTCACCTGCGCTAAAGCTTCGGTTAACAAAGGCTGCTGGCAGCTGGCTTCTGGCTTTTTGATACTTCTTCATTCGACATTCAGTGTTTGGTGTTCGATATTTTTGGGATTTAGGATTTAGGGTTTAGAATTTTTTCTCCCTATATTTGATTTAAAAATTGAACAAATGTTCTATGAAAAACAAACTACTCATTTTAATTATTGCAGTTATAAGTTTTGCTTGCAAACGCGAGAGCCCATGCGGAGAGCCTTATGAGTCCAAATCATACAATTACTATTTGGCAGATTCTAATAAAGCCAATTTTCCCTACACCAAAATAGACACTTTGGTTTTTGTTAACCAAGATTGGGATACCGCTCTGTTGGTAAACTCGGATGGAGTAATTCACTACACAGAAAGAAAAGGAGTGAATGGCGATAATAACCCCGCCTGCCAAAAATGGGACTACCACTACTATGAAAATATGTACACAAAATTTATAGGGAAAAATAAGAATTTAAATAGGATTGATGTACAACTTTTTCCTCAAGAATTTGGTAGTGGAGGTGATTATCTTTTATACACAATAAATGGCAAAATGATTTATCGCAGTTACGCAGTTAATTTTTATGCGCAATCAGCACATAGATTCCCTTTAATTTATAGGGGAAAAGAGGTTTTTGGAGTATCTACAACAAATGGAAGTGATCACCTGTTTCCTGGAAATAAAATAATAACATTCAAAGGTGAAGGATTAATCGCTTATTTTATAAACGACTCTAATATTTATATAAAACAATAAACACCCATAAGACAGCTTTACACGATTTTTTTTATTATAGTTTTAAGTAGCATATCTTCCTTTTCTCAAAATAGTTGCAATTATAAATTTTCAGTACCTGATTAATTAACTAATAGAAGATATCAAGAGCCTGATATGCGGGAAGGGCTTCCATGCGTATCCGCCCCAACACAAAATTTAATGTTAAATATACGCTATAATACCGTATATTTGCAGCCCTTTTAAGATTAAAATGCAGAATATCAGAAACATAGCGATTATCGCTCACGTAGATCATGGAAAAACTACTTTGGTAGACAAAATCATTCACCAAACACAGCTTTTCCGCGAAAACCAAGAAAAAGGAGATTTGATTCTCGACAATAATGATTTAGAGCGTGAGCGCGGAATTACTATTTTAGCCAAAAACATTTCGGTAAATTACAAAGGCACTAAAATCAATATCATCGACACCCCCGGTCACAGTGACTTTGGCGGAGAGGTTGAGCGTGTTTTAAACATGGCCGATGGCGTTTTATTATTAGTAGATGCCTTTGAAGGTCCGATGCCGCAAACCCGTTTTGTTTTACAAAAAGCTTTGGCCTTAGGAAAAAAGCCAATTGTTGTAATTAACAAAGTTGATAAGCCAAACTGTAGACCAGATGAGGTTCATGATGCTGTATTTGATTTATTTTTTAACCTAGAAGCTACCGAAGAACAATTAGATTTTCATACCATGTATGGCAGTTCTAAAATGGGTTGGATGGGCAGAGATTGGAAAAATCCAACAACAGACTTTACTGAACTGTTAGAAGATATTATTACCCAAATACCTGCCCCTAAAGTAGCCGAAGGGAATTTGCAAATGCAAATCACTTCATTAGACTACTCTTCTTTTACAGGAAGGATAGCCATTGGTAGAATTTTACGCGGTAGTATTAAGGTGAACCAACCTGTTAGTATTGTTAAACGTGATGGTTCAATCCAAAAATCTAGAATTAAAGAATTGTATACTTTTGAAGGTTTAGGTAAATTAAAAGTAGAAGAAGCTTTTGGTGGTGATATTTGTGCGGTAATGGGTATTGATGGTTTTGAAATTGGTGATACCATTGCCGATTTTGAAAACCCAGAAGGATTAGTTCCTATTAAAATAGACGAACCTACCATGAATATGTTGTTTTGTATTAACAACTCTCCATTCTTTGGTAAAGAAGGTAAATTTGTTACCTCTCGTCACTTACGTGATCGTTTGTTTAAAGAGTTAGAGAAAAACTTAGCCTTACGTGTAGAAGAAACAGATGCCGCCGATTCGTATTTGGTGTTTGGTAGAGGTATCCTTCACTTATCTGTATTAATAGAAACCATGCGCCGCGAAGGTTATGAACTTCAGGTAGGTCAGCCACAGGTTATCATCAAAGAAATTGATGGTCAGAAGTGCGAGCCAATTGAAATTTTAACCGTAAACGTACCAGAAGAATTCTCGGGCAAAGTAATCGAATATGTTAGTCAGAGAAAAGGCGATATGTTGGTTATGGAACCGAAAGGCGATTTAATTCACCTAGAATTTGAAATTCCTTCTCGTGGTATCATTGGTTTACGTAATAATATTTTAACTGCAACTGCAGGAGAAGCAATTATGGCGCATAGGTTCAAGGCGTTTGAACCTTGGAAAGGCACTATCCCTAACCGTGGTTCTGGTGTAATGATTTCTGGTGAGCAAGGTAAAGCCATTGCTTATTCAATCGATAAATTACAAGACAGAGGTAGCTTCTTTGTAGAGTCGGGTGAAAACATTTATATGGGCCAGATTATTGGCGAAACCAACCGTCAAGACGACCTGGTAGTAAATATTACCAAGGAAAAGAAATTAACCAATATGCGTGCCTCTGGTTCGGATGATAAAACCAGAATTGCTCCAAAAATTACATTCTCATTGGAAGAGTGTATGGAGTATATTCAAGCAGATGAACTGGTAGAAATAACGCCACTATCTTTGCGTTTACGCAAAATTCATTTAGAAGAAAACGAGCGCAAACGTTTCAAAAATTCAATGGCTAGCGCCTAATACAAACAACAAAGGCCGCTTATCATAAGCGGCCTTTGTTTTATATAGAAAGCTCATGACAAGCGAACAATTAAAGAATTTAAAGTTAAGGGTAGAAGACCTGAGGAGGTACCTTTGACGTCGAGACAAAGTTACTCGATATAAGAGAAGAAGAGGCACGCAGCTTATTGCCCAATTTTTGGGATAACCCCAAAGAAGCAGAGCGCTTGGTAAAGGCTACCCGCATCAAAAAAATGTGGACAGATGCTTATGCTCAATGCGAAACTGTTGTTGAAGATTTAGCTGTATTATTTGAATTTTACCAGGCTGGCGAAGGAACCGAAGAAGAGGTTGAAGCAGCCTACCAAGATGCCCGCAGCATAGTAGAAGCACTTGAATTTAAAAACATGCTTAGCGCAGAGGAAGACCAGATGAACTGTATCATCAATATCAACTCTGGTGCGGGCGGTACCGAAAGTCAGGATTGGGCAGAGATGCTCATGCGTATGTATATTATGTATGCCGATAAACAAGGTTTAAAAGCCGCTGTGGTAGATGAACAAGCAGGCGACGGTGCCGGAATTAAATCTTGTGCCATTGAAGTAATGGGCGATTTTGCCTATGGCTACCTCAAAGGCGAAAATGGCGTACACAGATTGGTTAGAATTTCTCCGTTTGATAGCAACGCCCGCAGGCATACATCCTTTGCGTCTGTATATGTTTACCCTGTTGTAGATGATAGCATAGAAATAGATATTAAAGATGCCGATATCGAGTTCCAAACTTCGCGCTCGGGTGGTGCAGGTGGCCAAAATGTAAATAAGGTTGAAACCAAAGTTCAATTAACGCATAAGCCAACCGGAATTGTAATTGTTTGTCAGGTAGAGCGCTCTCAAAGTGCCAACAAAGAACGCGCTTTGCAGATGTTGCGTTCGCAGTTATACGAGCTCGAACTCCGCAAACAAAACGAAGCAAAATCTGCCATTGAAGCGGGAAAGAAGAAAATAGAATGGGGCAGTCAAATTAGAAATTATGTGTTTCATCCTTACAAGCTGGTAAAAGATTTGCGCACCCAAGTAGAAACATCGGATGTGCAAAAAGTAATGGATGGAGGTTTAGATGAGTTTATCAAAGCTTATCTCATGGAAAACTCCACCCATACAAACTAACTTTACTTTCTATGAATAATGCCCGGCACTGGCTGCGCCGTTGGCATAATTACCAATTCATTAATATTTACATGCGGCGGCGTGCTAATTACATAATAAATAGCATCTGCAATATCACTGGCCAATAAGCTATCAAAACCCTCATAAATAGCTTTGGCGCGCGCTTCATCGCCATGAAAACGCACGATTGAAAACTCAGTTTCTACCGCACCTGGGTAAATGCCCGTAACCCGAATGGGATGCACAGAAAGCTCAATACGCATGGCCTTATTAAGCGCATCTACTGCAAATTTTGTAGCACAATACACATTGCCATTGGCGTAAACTTCTTTGCCCGCAATGCTACTAATATTTACAATATATCCCGTTTTGCGTTCAACCATACCCGGAATAATTTGCCTACTTACGTACAATAATCCCTTTAAATTGGTATCTATCATTTGCTCCCAATCGGCCAAATCGCCTTTATCTATGGTGGCCAAACCGCTTGCCAAACCGGCATTATTCACCAACACATCAATATTTTTAAATGCCTCGGGTATATTTTTTATGGCGGTTTGAACCGACTCTTTATCGCGGATATCAAAGGCAGCACAATGCGATTCTGTTTGATAATTGGCCTTTAAATGGGCTTGAAGCGCGGATAAACGCTCTGCCCTGCGGCCACATAAAATTAAATTATACCCGTTTTTAGCGAGTAAATTAGCGGTAGCTTCGCCTATTCCGGCAGTAGCTCCTGTAATAAAAGCAATTTTCTTGTTCATTTTTTATATTTTCGAAATCGAAGTCCGAACAAATATGAACCTTTCAATTGAAAAAACCGAACACTTTACCCAAATAAGTACCAGCGAAAATGCGCTTCATGAAAAGCTTGCAGAAGCTCTGGTAAATAAGGCTAAAGAAGCATTAAGTAAGGAAGAAATTACCTACTTTATTTTCGACATCAGCGAGGTAACAACCCTTGATGTAAATTGCATTTCTTTGCTCCAAGATTTTGGTTCAGCCATGCAAGAAAACTTAGGATTGGTAATTTTTAAAAACGAAAATCCAACCATTCACCAGGTAATGAGTGAACACGATTTTGTAATTGTACCCAGTCAGAGTGAGGCAGTAGAATACATCTACATGGACCAATTAGAAAAGCAATTTTTAACAGATAGCGAGTAATTAAACGATGGCATTTGAAGTAACCATATTGGGCAATAGCTCTGCCTCCCCTACCCTAAGCAGGCATCCAAGTTCGCAGTATATCAATATATGCGACCATCATTTATTGGTAGATTGTGGCGAAGGAACACAAATGCAATTGCAGCGATATAAAATTAAAAAATCTAAGTTATCGCACATTTTTATTAGCCATGTTCACGGCGATCATATCTTAGGTTTGCCGGGTTTATTGCTTTCTATGAACCTAGTAAAACATGAACAGGATGTTCATATTTATGGCCCCAAAGAGCTTTTTGAAATTTTAGATATCATCTTTAAACATTCAGAAACGGAGCTTAGTTTCCCTTTGCATTACCATGCCTTAGACCCAAATAGTTCTCAAATTATTTTAGAGAATTTACATTTTAGGGTAAAGTCTTTTCCATTATTTCACCGCGTACCCACCATTGGCTACCAGTTTGAAGAAAGGTATATGCTAAAGAAATTAAATGTAGAAGTTTGTCAGCGTTTAAAAATCCCATTTACCTACTTTAGCGATATCAAAATGGGCAAAGATTATATTAGTCCGGAAGGCATACGCCACAAAAATGAAGACATTACCTTGCCTGCCACCCAACCCATATCATATGCCTATTGCTCGGATACCTTATTCGACGAGCGCGTAATAAAATCGATTGAAGATTCGGATTACCTTTACCATGAAGCCACATTTCTGCACGACAAGTTGGATAGGGCCCTAAAAACAAAACACACAACGGCCAAACAAGCGGGCATGGTGGCTAAATTGGCCAATGTAAACCATTTGCTTATCGGGCATTTTTCATCGCGATACGACGATTTATCGGTATTGTTAGACGAAGCTAAAAGCGAATTTCCGAACACCGAATTGGCCTTAGAAGGCAAAACCTTTGTATTGGAATAATACCAATTAGCCATAAAAACTGTACCTTGCAGCACTTTACATTTAAGCCATACCAGCATGCAAACCTTTACACCAAATCATTGGGAAGAATACGAGTTACTCGACTGTGGAAATTTTGAAAAACTAGAAAGATTTGGTTCGGTTGTTATACGCAGGCCAGAGCCACAAGCCTTGTGGGACAAGGTATGGGACGAGATAGAGTGGAAAAAGAGAACCGACATTACTTTTAAACAAAAAGGCAGTCATAACGGCGAGTGGATAAACCCAAAAAAAATGCCTACCAAATGGCATTTGCCTTATCAAACTACAGATTATAAATTAAAATTTAATTTATCGCTTACCTCCTTTAAACACGTTGGCATTTTCCCAGAGCAAGCCGCTAATTGGGATTATATATACAGCAAGTTAAAAGGCATGGCTGAACCCAAATTTTTAAACTTATTTGCCTATACAGGTGGTGCCAGTATTGCGGCCAAAGCCGCTGGGGCAGATGTTACCCATGTAGACTCTGTAAAGCAAGTTATAAGTTGGAGCAAAGAAAACATGGAAGCCTCTAAATTAGATAATATTAGGTGGGTAGTAGAAGATGCCATGAAATTTGTAAAACGCGAAGTAAAAAGAGGTAAAATTTACCAAGGAATTATATTAGACCCGCCAGCATACGGCATTGGTGCCAATGGCGAGCGATGGCAATTAGAAGACAGTATTAATGAGTTGTTGCAAGATATTTCTCTATTGCTTGATCCTAAAGAACATTTTTTGATATTGAACGTTTATTCGCTAGGTTTAAGCGCATTATTGGTTCAAAACTTGGTTCAGCAAAATTTTAAAAACTGCCAGCAATTAGAAAATGGCGAGTTGTATTTACAGGCCCAATCTGGCATACAATTACCCTTGGGTATTTTAGCTAGGTACCATCACATAGCGCGCTAAAAACCTTATTTCTCCCATTTAAAAACCATTTTGATAAGTTATACCAAACACCTTCACGAAAGCTCTTTGCAATGGGTAACCTTTGTGCATGGAGCCGGCGGTAGTTCTACCATTTGGTATAAGCAGTTAAAGGCATTTAAAGCGCACTTTAATGTGTTGTTGTTGGATTTGCGCGGACATGGGAATTCGAAATCGCATGTTAAAATAAAGTACGATTTTGCCACCATAACAGATGATATTTTGGAAGTAATAGATTTTGAAAAAATTGAAAAATCTCATTTTGTTGGCATTTCATTGGGCACTATTTTAATTCGGAATTTGGCCGAAAAACATCCACATAGGGTAAGCAGTATGATTATGGGAGGCGCTATTATGAAGTTAAATTTGCGCTCACAAATATTAATGAAAACAGGTGTTTTATTAAAATCTATTGTGCCCTATTTATGGTTATACAAAGTATTTGCCTTTGTAATTATGCCCAATAAAAACCACAAAGAATCGAGGTTGCTTTTTGTGCGTGAGGCCAAAAAGTTATACCAAAAAGAGTTTATAAGGTGGCTTAAATTAAGTTCGGAAATAAATCCCTTATTGCGTTTTTTTAGAACAGTAGATATTAATATCCCTACCCTTTACATTATGGGAGAGGAAGATTATTTGTTTCTTCCTACCATTAAAAAAATTGCCGCCGACCACGCAAGCGCTTTACTGGTAGTAATAGAAAAATGCGGCCATGTAGTAAATGTAGAACGGCCGCATGTATTTAATGATACTGTATTAAACTATTTGCTCGCAAAGCCTGCAGAAAACTAATCGGTTTGAACCAAAACGTTTTTAGATAGTTAAAAAACGACAGTCTTACCTCAACAAAGTTATATTTCCTTTAAAGCTTAGCTTTTGCTTATTTTGCATTACAATGGCTTTAAAAAAATATACATCACTAGGCAAATCATTTCCCGAACTAGACATCCCATTCCAACCAATTCTTGGGTTGTCTGATGTAAAAAGTAACACACCCCACCTATCATAAATGCTCATTTCAAATCCATCTATTTGTTGAAATACAGGTACAAAATAATCATTTAATCCATCCCCGTTTGGCGTAAAAGAATTAGGAAAGAAAATACTACTTGGGCAGCTAGTAACTAAAACCGAGTCGTTTATTAAGCATCCCCATAAATTTAATTGCAATTTATAATTGCCAGCATCACGCACCTTTAGCTCTTTTGTTGTGCTGCCAGTAGACCACAAATAACTACTTCCAGGTATAATCGGACTTATCGTAATATCATCTTGCTCACAAAAAAAAGTATCGGTAGGTAAAACCTTGATAGTATTATCTATTACGTCAATCAGGCAAGAATCTACTAAACCAGTGCTATCTTCAAAAAGATAAATTTTAGTAAACTTTGAAATCCGCAAGGATAAAGTATCTAATAGAGACAAGGTATCTGCTCCAACGCTAGAATTAGACCAATAATGTTTCTTGGTTAAATTTTCTGGCCAAAGGGTTAACGTATCATTTATGCAAACATAATTCCGCTTATTCCCTATTTGCTTTGTAATATCAATTAATGACACATCATCTATGAAAAATGTAGAGACATGGCCTCTAAAATTCTCCAATGGAAATCGAATGGGCACCTGCTCCATGTTTGGGTAATTACTAAAATTACCAAGTACCAAATAACTTAATTCGGCATCAGCCTTAAATTCACCCGAAATGGTATTCCAATAACCCGATTTTATAATTTCTTTAGATTCAAACACGGGCTTGTACTTTGAATACTCCCAGATTTCGTTACCATTAGAATCCCTGCCATTTACTGGATTGATAAATGTTTTTTCTTTAAACAAGCAAGCTCCAAAATTATTGAGGGTAATGTAGTTACTATCACTAGAATATATATTGTAGGATATACGGTAATTGTGATTTGGCAAGACAGGTTTGTTTAATTGAGTACCCAAAAACTGCCTTATAGAATTCCCTGGATTGTTTTTTATCCCCCAAATAGAAACGGAAACGCAAATGCCTGCATATGCGTTTCCGTTATAGGTTTTTGGATTGCCCTTATAGAAATTATTTGTGGAGCCAGGACCTCCACCACCAGGTAAATTGGCACACTCATGAAAATATTGTCCATTGCAATCAGCCCAATATTTAAAAAAAACACTTTCCCAATTACTCGCAAAAGAATCAATTATCATGTCAGAAGCTGAGAAATGATGGCCTGGGCATCTATATTTTATCTCGAAATTTGGGTTAGGAATTAGGTTATTTTGCGCTTGAACAAAACAAATAACAAAAAACTGAATGCAAACAATAACAATAAATTGCCTGTAGTTTCTAAACTCCATAACCTATTTAGATATTACAATTTTTTTAGTTTCAATTTTATTATAAGAATAAACGTTACTGTTCACCCGTTCACTATGCAGACAGGTTTATT